>NZ_JBFAXI010000028.1:0-102258 GCF_040680735.1 Streptomyces sp. NPDC051987
ACGATCACCGCGAGCGTGACCGCCACGGAGATCATCAGCGAGGTCCGGATGCCGTAGATCAGCTTGGTGAACACGTCGTAGCCGTTGCCCGGCTCGAGTCCGAACCAGAACTCGCTGCTGATGCCGCCGTTGGGCTGCACCGGCACACCCGCACTGTCGAACAGCTCCGGACGCACATCGGCGTACACGGTGTACGGGTTCTTGCCGTACAGCTTCGCGATCAGCGGAGCCGCCGCCGCGACGAGGAAGAAGAAACCCACCACGTAGGCGGATATGACACCGGTGCGGTCACGCTTGAAGCGCATCCAGGCAAGTCGGCCGGGTGACCTGTTCTCGCTGCCCTTCGAACCGTCCGCAGGGGTCGGCTTCTGCACGCTCTCGTTGGTCACCTCGAGCGAGGCAGCCGCGGATGGAGTTGGGGGGGTCATGGTGCTCCTGGCCCAAGGGAGGGTCTGATGACTCCGCAGGGCACTCTCCCCTACGGGCTACGCCGGACTTTTTCAACGCAATTCATTCACGGTCAATAAATTCTCGGGCGACTTGGGTTGCTCTTTACTTTCTTGACCTTCTCTTGACGGTTCTGTAGCTACGCGGGTAGCGCGTCGTAATCGAGTCGTGCTTTATTTCCGACTAAGCCGACCAAACGGTCAACAGGTTCGTTATGCGGACGCGTGTGCGCCGAAATCCGTACATCGACGGGTCGCAATCCAACGTTTCGGCATCGTTACGCGAAGATCCATTGCGCTACCGGAGCAAGATCCTCCGGTGGCTCGGATGAGGCGTCCGTGATCGGGTGAGGTGTCCCCCTAAAGGTCGACATCCGGCACTCCAGCCCCTCCGTTCGGGGCAGTCGGTGAGCGTTGTCGACTGATTGTGCCGATATTGAACCGGTAATGGATGATTCGGCACGGAGGAGGCACGCCATGCGTTCAGCCACGCACGCCCGAGGGGCGGTCTGCGCGGTGGTGGTGGCGTTCGCCGCCACAGCCTGCGGGGGCGGCGGGGGCAGCGGGGGCGGCGGAGGCGAGAGCGGCGTGCTCAGCTCCTCCTGGGGTGACCCCCAGAACCCCCTGGAGCCGGCCAACACCAACGAGGTCCAGGGCGGCAAGGTCCTCGACATGATCTTCCGGGGCCTGAAGAAGTACGACCCGAAGACCGGCAGGGCGACGGACATGCTCGCCCAGAAGATCGACACGAGCGACTCGCAGAACTTCACGATCACGATCAAGGACGGCTGGACGTTCAGCAACGGCGAGAAGGTGACCGCCAAGTCGTTCGTCGACGCCTGGAACTACGGGGCGAGCCTCAGGAACAACCAGAAGAACGCCTACTTCTTCGGCTACATCCAGGGCTACGACAAGGTCCACCCGGCCACCGGCGCACAGAGCGCCGACACGCTCTCCGGCCTGAAGGTCGTCGACGACAGGACCTTCACCGTCGCGCTCAACCAGAAGTTCTCCAGCTTCCCCGACACCCTCGGCTACGCGGCCTTCGCGCCGCTCCCGCAGTCCTTCTTCACCGACCACGCCGGCTGGCTGAAGCAACCCGTCGGCGACGGGCCGTACCGCATCGACTCCTACACCAAGGGCGCGCAGATGGCCCTGAGGAAGTGGGACGGCTATCCCGGCTCCGACAAGGCGCAGAACGCCGGTGTGACCCTCAAGGTCTACACGGACAGCGACACCGCCTACACCGACCTCATCGCCGGCAACCTCGACCTGGTCGACGACGTTCCCGCCTCCCAGTTGAAGAACGTCAAGAGCGACCTCGGCGACCGCTACATCAACACGCCGGCCGGCATCATCCAGACGCTCGCCTTCCCCTACTACGACAGTGCCTGGAGCAAGAACGGCGCGGAGAAGGTCCGCACCGGCCTGTCCATGGCCATCAACCGCAAGCAGATCACCGACACCATCTTCCAGCACACCCGCACCCCGGCCACCGACTGGACCTCGCCGGTGCTCGGCGCGGACGGCGGCTTCAAGGAAGGGCTGTGCGGGAGCGCCTGCGACTACAACCCCGCCGAGGCCAAACGGCTGATCCAGGAGGGCGGGGGACTCCCCGGCGGACAGCTCAAGATCACGTACAACGCCGACACCGGCTCGCACAGGATGTGGGTGGACGCCGTGTGCAACTCCATCAACAACGCACTGGGCAACGACAAGGCATGCGTCGGAAACCCGATCGGCACCTTCGCCGACTTCCGCAACCAGATCGGGCAGCACAAGATGACCGGGCCGTTCCGCGCGGGCTGGCAGATGGACTACCCGCTCATCCAGAACTTCCTCCAGCCGCTCTACTACACCAACGCCTCCTCCAACGACGGCAAGTGGTCCAACCAGGACTTCGACCGACTCGTCGACCAGGCGAACGCCCAGACCGACACCGCCCAGGCCGTCAGCACCTTCCAGCAGGCCGAGGGGGTCGTCCGCGACAACATGGCCGCCATTCCGCTCTGGTACCAGAACGGCAGCGCCGGCTACTCCACGCGGCTGTCGAACGTGGCCCTCAACCCGTTCAGCGTCCCCGTCTACAACGAGATCAAGGTCAGCTGACCCGGCATGGGGCGCTACGTCGTCCGGCGGCTGCTCCAGATGATCCCGGTGTTCGTCGGGGCCACGCTGCTGATCTTCCTCATGGTCAACGTCATGGGCGACCCGATCGCCGGCCTGTGCGGTGAGCGGGCCTGCGACCCGGCGACCGCCGCCCAGCTGAAGAAGGAGTTCGGCCTCGACCAGCCGGTGTGGCAGCAGTACCTCACCTATATGGGGAACGTCTTCACCGGGAACTTCGGCACGGCGTTCAACGGGCAGCCGGTCACCGAGCTGATGGCCACGGCGTTCCCGGTCACCGTCCGGCTGACCGTCGTGGCCATCGTCCTCGAGATCGTCATCGGCATCACGCTGGGCGTGCTGACCGGACTGCGGCGCGGGCGGCCCGTCGACACGGGGGTGCTGCTCGCCACTCTGGTCGTCATCTCCGTACCGACCTTTGTCACCGGCCTGCTGCTCCAGCTCCTGCTGGGCGTGGAGTGGGGCTGGATCAGACCGTCCGTCTCCCCGGACGCCGGCTTCGGCGAGCTGATCGTGCCCGGCTTGGTGCTCGCCTCCGTGTCGCTCGCCTACGTCACCCGGCTGACCCGCACCTCCATCGCCGAGAACAGACGGAGCGACTACGTCCGCACGGCCGTCGCCAAGGGGCTGCCCAGGCGCCGGGTCGTCACCCGGCACCTGCTGCGCAACTCCCTCATCCCCGTCGTCACCTTCATCGGCACCGACATCGGCGCGCTCATGGGCGGCGCGATCGTCACCGAGCGGATCTTCAACATCCACGGCGTCGGCTACCAGCTGTACCAGGGGATCCTGCGGCAGAACACCCAGACGGTGGTGGGTTTCGTGACCGTGCTGGTCCTGGTGTTCCTGGTGGCCAACCTCCTGGTGGACCTGCTCTACGCCGTACTCGACCCGAGGATCCGCTATGCCTGAGCAGCCGTTCGACCAGGACCGGGCCATCGCCGGGACGGGCATGGGCGGGGCGATGGACCTCGCGACGACCGAGGCGGAGACGCTGGAGCGGACGCCGGGCGGCCCGCTGGGCACCGGCCCGGCGGCCAGGCCCCGCTCGCTGTGGTCCGACGCCTGGCGGGACCTGCGGCGCAACCCGGTCTTCGTCGTCTCCGCCCTCGTCATCCTCTTCCTCGTCGTCATCTCCCTGTGGCCGTCCCTGATCGCCTCCGGCTCCCCGCTCACCTGCGACCTCGCCAAGGCCCAGGAGGGCTCCCAGCCGGGCGCGCCCTTCGGCTACGACGGCCAGGGCTGCAACGTCTACACACGGACCGTGTACGGCGCCCGTACGTCCGTCACGGTGGGTGTCTGCGCCACGCTCGGGGTCGCGCTGCTCGGGTCGGTGCTCGGCGGACTCGCCGGGTTCTACGGCGGGTTCTGGGACTCGGTGCTGTCCCGGATCACCGACGTCTTCTTCGCGATCCCGGTCGTCCTCGGCGGTCTGGTCCTCCTCTCGGTGGTGACGAGCAACACGGTCTGGCCGGTCATCGGGTTCATGGTGCTGCTCGGCTGGCCCCAGATCTCCCGGATCGCCCGCGGCTCGGTGATCACCGCCAAGCAGAACGACTACGTCCAGGCCGCCCGCGCCCTCGGCGCCTCCCACTCGCGCATCCTGCTGCGGCACATCGCGCCCAACGCCGTCGCCCCCGTGATCGTCGTGGCGACCATCGCGCTCGGCACCTACATCGCCCTGGAGGCGACCCTGTCGTACCTCGGCGTCGGTCTGAAGCCGCCCAGCGTCTCCTGGGGCATCGACATCTCCGCCGCCTCGCCCTACATCCGCAACGCCCCGCACGCGCTGCTGTGGCCCTCCGGGGCGCTCGCGCTCACCGTGCTGGCCTTCATCATGCTCGGCGACGCGGTGCGCGACGCCCTCGACCCGAAGCTGAGGTGACCGCCGCCGTGCTGCTCGACGTACGCGATCTGCAGGTGGAGTTCCGGACCCGGGACGGGGTGGCGAAGGCGGTCAACGGCGTCTCGTACGCCGTCGACGCCGGCGAGACGCTGGCCGTGCTGGGCGAGTCGGGGTCCGGGAAGTCGGTGACCGCCCAGGCCGTGATGGGGATCCTCGACACGCCGCCGGGCCGGATCGGCGCGGGCGAGATCCTCTTCCGGGGTCGCGACCTGCTGAAACTCAATGAAGAGGAGCGGCGGCGGATCCGGGGCGCCGAGATGGCGATGATCTTCCAGGACGCGCTGTCGGCGCTCAACCCGGTGCTCAGCGTGGGCGACCAGCTCGGCGAGATGTTCGTCGTGCACCGGGGGACGTCGAAGAAGGAGGCGCGGGCCAGGGCGGTCGAGCTGATGGACCGGGTGCGGATCCCGGGCGCGGCCCAGCGGGTGCGGGACTATCCGCACCAGTTCTCCGGGGGCATGCGCCAGCGCATCATGATCGCCATGGCGCTGGCCCTGGAGCCGGCGCTCATCATCGCCGACGAGCCGACGACCGCCCTGGACGTGACCGTGCAGGCCCAGGTCATGGACCTGCTCGCGGAGTTGCAGCGCGAGTACCGCATGGCGCTGATCCTGATCACCCATGACCTGGGCGTGGTCGCGGACGTGGCCGACCGCATCGCCGTGATGTACGCGGGGCGGATCGTCGAGTCCGCGCCCGTGCACGACATCTACCGGGCGCCGGCCCACCCCTATACGCGCGGGCTCCTCGACTCCATCCCGCGCCTCGACCAGAAGGGGCAGGAGCTCTACGCCATCAAGGGCCTGCCGCCCAACCTGATGAACATCCCTCCGGGGTGCGCCTTCAACCCGCGCTGTCCGATGGCCCAGGACGTCTGCCGCACCGACGACCCGCCGCTGTACGAGGTGGCGCAGGGCCGGGGCAGTGCCTGCCACTTCTGGAGGGAGTGCCTCCATGGCTGACAGGGTGGTCGAGCCGCTCCTGGAAGTGAGGGGACTGGTCAAGCACTATCCCTTGACCCAGGGCGTCCTGTTCAAGAAACAGATCGGTGCCGTCAAGGCCGTCGACGGTGTCGACTTCACGCTCGACGCGGGAGAAACCCTGGGCATCGTCGGGGAGTCCGGCTGCGGCAAGTCGACGGTGGCCAAGATGCTGGTCCATCTGGAACGGCCGACCGCGGGGTCGATCAGGTACAGGGGCGAGGACATCACCAGGCTGGGCGGCCGCGCGCTGAGAACGGTCCGCCGCAACATCCAGATGATCTTCCAGGACCCGTACACCTCCCTCAACCCCCGGATGACCGTCGGCGACATCATCGGCGAGCCCTACGAGATCCACCCCGAGGCGGCTCCCAAGGGCGACCGGCGCAGGCGGGTGCAGGAGCTGCTGGACGTCGTGGGGCTCAACCCCGAGTACGTCAACCGCTATCCGCACCAGTTCTCCGGCGGCCAGCGGCAGCGCATCGGCATCGCACGGGGGCTGGCGCTGCGCCCCGAGGTGATCGTCGCGGACGAGCCGGTGTCCGCGCTCGACGTCTCCGTCCAGGCCCAGGTGGTCAACCTGCTCGACCGGCTCCAGCACGAGTTCGACCTGAGCTACGTCTTCATCGCCCACGACCTGTCGATCGTGCGGCACATCTCGGACCGGGTCGCCGTGATGTACCTCGGGCGGATCGTGGAGACCGGCACGGACGAGGAGATCTACGAACACCCGACCCACCCCTACACCCAGGCCCTGCTCTCCGCGGTGCCGGTACCGGATCCGGCGGCCCGGGAACGCCGGGAGCGGATCATCCTGAGCGGGGACGTCCCGTCGCCCACGAACGTTCCGTCGGGGTGCCGGTTCCGCACGCGGTGCTGGAAGGCCGAGGAGCGGTGCGCGCGAGAGGTGCCGCTGCTCGCGGTGCCCGAGGTCTTCCGGCTCGCGCCGGGGCCGGCCGCCCATGACTCCGCCTGCCACTTCGCGGAGGAGAAGCGGGTGGTCCCCCCTGAGGAGGCGGCCGGGGAGCCGGTGGACGATCTTGGCAACGGGGGTGCATAGCGGGGCATATGCGGGCCAATCTCGTTAACACGCAGGCAACTTCGGCGACCCGGTCCCGATATACGGACGCGGCACGCTTAACAGCGTACGGCCGTGCGGGTGCCGTAAACGGGCCGGGATGCGCCATGTCATCCCGGCCCGTTGCCCCTTTTTGCGCCTAAACCGGCGCCGCTCTCGCGGACCTGGCTGGTGCTTCGTCGTGGTTCCTCAATTAATGGTTGCGGTGCTCTGTGGGGAGAATCCGCTCAGCCCAGCCCCAGAGCGCGCCGGAGAAAGTCCAGCTGAAGCAGCAGCAGGTTCTCCGCGACCTGTTCCTGCGGGGTCATGTGGGTCACGCCCGACAGGGGGAGGACCTCGTGCGGGCGGCCCGCTGCCAGCAGGGCCGAGGACAACCGCAGCGAGTGGGCGACCACCACGTTGTCGTCGGCGAGGCCGTGGATGATCATCATGGGGCGGTGGGGTTCGGCCGCGTCGACCAGGCCCGCGTCGTCGATCACCGAGTTGCGGCGGTAGACCTCCGGCTGTTCGCCGGGGTGGCCGAGGTAGCGCTCCTGGTAGTGGGTGTCGTACAGACGCAGGTCGGTCACCGGGGCGCCGACCACCGCCGCGTGGAAGACGTCCGGGCGGCGCAGGGCCGCGAGCGCGGCGAGGTAGCCGCCGAAGGACCAGCCGCGGACGGCCACCCTGGTCAGGTCGAGGGGGAAGTCGGCGGCGAGCGCCTGGAGCGCGTCGACCTGGTCCTGGAGGACGACCGCCGCGACGTCGTCCTTGATGGACTTCTCCCAGACGGGGGAACGGCCCGGGGTGCCCCGCCCGTCGGCGACGATCACCGCGAAACCCTGGTCGGCGAACCACTGGGAGGTCAGGTGGGCGTTGTGCGCGGCGACCACCCGCTGGCCGTGCGGACCGCCGTAGGGGTCGAGCAGGACCGGCAGGGGAGTGTCCCCGTGGTAGTCCCGTGGCATAAGCACGGCGCACGGAATTCGGCGTGCGCCCCCCTCGGTGAGCGTCACGCGCGGGGACAAACCGGGGTCTTCGGCGTACGACGTGACCGTCGCCGCCTGCTTCCCGTCGCGCAGGACCTGGGCGCGGGCGCCGGGGGTGTCCAGCGTGGCGGAGACCAGTACGGTCACGCCCCCGGCGCGCACCGCCGTGTGCACGCCGGGCTCCTGCGACACGCGCTCCACGCCGAGCTCGTTCACGCGGTAGACGTGTACCTCGCCGGTCTCGGGGGACTCGGCCTCCTCGCCGGCGGACGCGGAGACCAGCACGTCATCGGCGGTCACGTCGAGCACCGCCCGGATGTGCAACTGGGGCCCGGTGAGCGGCCGTTCACCCACCGCGAGGACCCGGGCGCCGCCCTCGTCGGCGATCCGGACCAGCTGTCCGGAGGGGCTCCAGCAGGGCACTCCACCGAAAAGTTCCAGCCATGTTGGATCTTCGTCCGCGTGCACCATCCGGGTCGCTCCCGACCCCGGATCCACGGCCAGGAACAGCTGGCTGCGCTGGTCGCGCGCCTGGACGAGCAGCAGCGGCGCCCCCGCCTCTGACCAGTGCACATGCGCCAGGTACGGATAGCGCGCCCGGTCCCAGGAGACCTCGGTGCGCTGCCCGTCGAGATCGTGCACGAACAGGCGTACGTCCGCGTTCTCGGTGCCCGCCGCCGGGTAGGCGACATGATGTGGCTCACGCTCCGGGTGGGCGGGGTCGGCGATCCACCACCTCCGGACCGGCGTGTCGTCCACGCGCGCCACGAGCAGCCGGTCCGACTGCGGCGACCACCAGAAGCCGCGGGTGCGCCCCATCTCCTCGGCCGCGATGAACTCGGCCAATCCGTAGGTGACCTGTTCCGACTCCGGCTCCGCGAGCGCCCGGTCGCCCTCGCCCTCGGCGCCCACCACGCGCAGGGCGCCCTCCGCGACGTACGCGACGTGGCGGCCGTCGGGAGCGGGGCGCGGGTCGATCACCGGCCCCGGGACGGTGAGTTCGCGGGTCGTGCCGGCCCTGAGCTCGGCCGTGAAAAGCCGCCCTGACAAGGCGAAAGACGCCAACTCCAGGGCCGCGTCCGTGGCATAGCCGACGATGCCGGCGCCGCCCTCACGGCTGCGTTCGCGGCGGGCCCGCTCCTGGGGTGAGAGATGCTCCTCGGCGCCACTGAGCAGCGTGCGCGGGTCCGCCGCGAGCCGCTCCTCGCCGCTCGGCACATCGAGCACCCAGAGGGAGTTGGCGCGGTCGGTGCCGGAACCGGAGCGCAGAAACGCCACGCGGGAGCCGTCGGGGGCCACGGTGAACGCGCGCGGCGCGCCGAGCGTGAAACGCAGGGTGCGGGCGTGCCGGCGGGGGAATGAGACAGCCTCGGTCGTCATGCCCTGACCATATTGGCCATGCGCCCCCTTGTGCGGCTGTGCGCCGAGCGATGCGCGAGCACGCATAGTTATGATCACTACCGCTAGGTGGGTATGAACCTGCTGGCTTGCGCAGGGAATTGCTGTACCGATCTACAACCCCCATAGTCCGAACCCCCCGCGTCCCTGGGATCTTTGGAGGTGAGCCGCCGTGGCACTCTCGATTTCGGCGGTGGTGCTGCTGGCGATCATCGTCTTCTTGTTGATCAAGAAGTCGGGTCTGAAGGGCGGCCATGCCGTGGTGTGCATGCTGCTCGGTTTCTATCTCGCCTCCTCGACCGTCGCACCGACGATCAGCGACCTGACGACCAACGTCGCCAGCATGATCGGCAGCATCAAGTTCTGACCCTGTCGCGACCGGGGCTGCGCGGCACCGTCGGTGCCGTTTCGTAGGGTGGGCACATGACGGAACTGCCCTCCCGGCGGCTGTTGCTCGTGCACGCGCACCCGGACGACGAGTCGATCAACAACGGCGCCACCATGGCCCGCTATGCGGCCCAGGGTGCCCATGTGACGCTGGTCACCTGCACCCTCGGCGAGGGCGGCGAGGTGATCCCGCCCGAGCTGCGCCGTCTCACCGGCCCGGCGCTGGGGGAGCACCGGCTGGGCGAGCTCGCCGCCGCCGTGCGCGAGCTCGGCGTCACCGACTTCCGGCTGCTCGGCGGCCCCGGCCGCTACCGCGACTCCGGAATGATGGGCCTGCCCGACAACGACGCACCCGACTGCTTCTGGCAGGCCGACGTCGACGAGGCCGCCGGGCACCTGGCCGAGGTGATCGTGGAGATCCGCCCCCAGGTCCTCGTCACCTACGACGACAACGGCGGGTACGGCCACCCGGACCACATCCAGGCCCACCGGGTCGCCATGAGGGCCGTCGAGCTCGCCGCCGACGCCGGTCACCGCGTCCCCAAGGTCTACTGGAACCGCGTCCCGCGCACGGTCGCCGAGGCCGCCTTCGCCCGGCTCCGGGACGACCTGCCGGGGCTGCCCTTCGCCAAGTCCGCCGCCGTCGAGGACGTGCCGGGCGTGGTCGAGGACCACCGGGTCACCACCGAGATCGACGGCGCCGCGTACGCCGATGCGAAGGCCGCCGCGATGGCCGCCCACGCCACCCAGATCGAGGTGGCACCGGGCGGCGCCCGCTGCTTCGCGCTCTCCAACGAACTGGCGCAGCCCCTGTTCACCACGGAGTACTACGAGTTGGCGAGCGGCCCGGCCGCAGGCGGGCCCGGCGCCACGCGCGAGACCGATCTCTTCGCGGGCCTCAGGGAGGCGTCATGAGTTCCGGCGACCGCGGTTCGATGCTCGCGCAACCGTTGCAGGCGCCCTCGGCCGGACGGGTCGCGGCCCTTCTCGGACTGGTCGTGCTCGGGGCCGTGGTCGGGCTCGCCGGGGCCCTCGTCCAGGCCGGCTGGTTCCCCGGCGGGCTGCTGCTCGCCCTGGCCGGCGCCGCCGGTCTCTTCCTCGGCGGGGCCCGTGCCCTGGCGAGCCGCTCCGGGGCTGTCGCACCCGCGTTCGGCTGGGTCGTCGCCGTCATCTTCCTCACCGCCAGCAGGCCGGAAGGCGACTTCCTGTTCGGCGCGGGCGGCG
Organism: Streptomyces sp. NPDC051987; assembly: GCF_040680735.1. Classification (NCBI taxonomy): domain Bacteria; kingdom Bacillati; phylum Actinomycetota; class Actinomycetes; order Kitasatosporales; family Streptomycetaceae; genus Streptomyces; species Streptomyces sp. NPDC051987. Next base: position 10,515 of record NZ_JBFAXI010000028.1, read on the forward strand.
GCTCGTACCTCTTCCTGCTCGGCGGCATGGCGCTCGCCGTGATCTGCGCCACAATAGGTTTGGGGCGGCAACCTCAGGCGGACGGCGCCCGACTTGGCAAGTGACGTACCACTTCGCCGTGGGGCGACCGTGCGAGTCCGGTGTGGGTTTCCCCAGCGGTCATGGGATAAGCGTCAGAAGTGGCCAGTATGGTGGTGCGCGCCGCCGAACCGCCCGAGCAAGGTCGTCACGGGCGGTGGAGCCAACCGGGAGAACCTGCCTTGAGTCGTGAAACTGACACTCCGTCCTCCGGGCCCAACGGGCGCGGGGGATCCGCATACCCCTCGGGTACGCCGCCGTACGGGACCCCCATGGCTTCCGACGACGCCACGGACACGGCCCGTCCGGCCGCGCGGCCGGAGGAACGCAAGACCGAGACCACCCTGACGACTCGGATCCGGATCAACATCCCCGGTTCCCGGCCGATTCCGCCCGTGGTCGTCCGAACTCCCGTTACGGACGCCGACAGTGCGGCGGCCGGTGCCGGTGCCGGTGGCTCGGGCGAGGAGACGGGCGCGCACGCGCGACCGGCGGGTCCCGCCGCCATGGCCACCGGCACCGTCGAGTCGCCCGCGGCCGCACCGGCGTCCGCCCCGGGCGCCGACGAGAAGTCCAGCGACTGGTTCGCGCCACGCAAGTCCGGCCCGGCCAAGGGCGGTCCGCGCGACGGCGCCGGCAACGGCGCCGCGGCGCAGACCGGTTCGCCCGCCCCTGCGCCGAACGGCCCGGCGCCGGCCGGCCCGCCGCCCGGCGGCCCGGCGACCCAGGGCGGTACGCGTGCGGGCGGCGGACAACCGGGCGGTGTCGTCGGCTCCATGCGTGTGCCCGGCGCGTCCCGCCCCGGCGCCACCAACGGCGCGGGGCTGCCCGCGGGCGCGACCGGCGGTCCGGTGGCCCCCGGCCACGGCGGCGGCACCGGCTCCTTCGACGTGACCGAGGCGCTCGCCGCGGGCCCGCTCGGCGGCCCCCGGGGCGGTGCCAAGGGCGGCGGCGACACGCGCCGCGACGAGCTGCCCTACTTCTCCGACAACGGCGGCCAGAACAGCGGCCAGAACGGCGCCCAGGCCGGCCCCGGCGCGCCCGGCGGCGGCCCGGCCGGTCCGGGCGGCCCCAGCGGCTTCAACGGTCCGGGCGGTCCCGGCGGTCTCGGTGGCCCGCAGGGCCCGGCGGGCCCCACCGGCGGTCCGGTCACCGGCGACGGCCCGTTCGTCCCGCCGGTCAACGGCGGCGAGCCCTTCGGCGGCCCGAACGGCCCCGCGACCCCCGGCAACGGTTCCGTGGGCCCCGGCAACGGCCCCGCGGGCCCCGGCGGCCCGCGCAGCCGTGGCGCCCAGCCCCGGCCCGGCGCGCGCACCGCCGCCCCCGCCGGTCCCGGACTCGCGGTCCCCGGCGGCGGTCTGAGCGACGACACCGCGATCCTCACCCCGCAGAAGCCCGCCCCCGGACCGGGCACGCCCGGCTACGGCGCGCCGGCGGCCAACGTCTCCGGACACACCGTCACCAGCGGCATGCCGGTCGTGCCGCAGGGCACCGACTCCCCGTTCGCGCCGGGCGCCCCCGGCACCGTCCCGCAGTCGCAGACGACGCCGAAGCTGCCCGAGCCGGTCTCGCCGCCCCCGGCCGACGCCAAGGGCAAGGGCAAGGCGAAGGCCAAGAAGAAGCGCGGCAAGCTGCCGCTGCTCGGCGGGGTCGTGGTGGTCGCCGGCCTCGGCGTGTACGGCGCCGGGCTGCTCATGAACCACTCCGACGTGCCCAAGGGCACCACCGTGCTCGGCGTCGACATCGGCGGCGGCACCCGCGACGACGCGGTCAAGAAGCTCGACGACGCGTTCGGCAGCCGGGTGAACAAGCCGCTGAAGCTCTCGGTCGACGGCCGGACCGTCTCACTGCCCCCGGACCAGGCGGGGCTGCAGTTCGACATCCAGGCCACGGTGGACAGCGCCGCCAAGAGCGACTACAACCCGGTCTCCGTGATCGGCTCCCTGTTCGGCCAGAAGCGGGTCGTCGCCCCCGACATGCCGGTCGACGAGGAGAAGCTCCAGGCCGCCCTCAAGGGCCTCGGCGGCAGCTCCGGCTCGGTCACCGACGGCACGATCAAGTTCACCTCCGGCAAGGCCGTCGCCGTCTACGGCAAGCCGGGCAAGGGCATCGACGTGGCCGGCTCGATGAAGGCGGTCGAGCAGGCCTACCAGGCCATGGTGGAGACCGGCACCTCCTCCGCGGTGAGCGTCCCGACGACCACCGTGCAGCCGACGGTCTCCAAGGCGGAGGTCGACCGCGAGATGAAGGCGTTCGCGGAGCCGGCGATGTCGGGGCTGGTCACGGTCAAGACGGACACCGGCGTCCCGCTGCCGATGAGCCCGCAGAACTCCCTGTGGAAGTTCCTCCGGGTCAAGGCCGTCGACGGCAAGCTCGTCGACAGCCCCGACCTGAACGCGCTCAAGGAGCTCTACGGCAGCACCTTCGACGGCGTCAAGATCACCCGTGCCGGCGGTGAGAAGACGGCCGTCACCCCGCAGGACGTCTACGTCGCCCTGCGCCAGGCGTTGCTGAGCAAGACGAACCGGGTAGGTGTCATCAAGACGAACCCGAGCTAGTCGAACAACAACGAGAGGGGGCACCCGGTGATCACCGGGTGCCCCCTCTCGTCCTGTCACGCCCTGCCCATGACATCTGTCACGCGGCGCTCCGGACGGTCGGCACTGCCTCCGGTCGGGGGCTCGCCGTCAGCATGGAGGCATGACAACGACAGCGGCGACGACGGCCACCGGGGCACCGGTGGTGGTCGGGTTCGACCAAGTGAGCAAGACCTACGGGAACGTGCGGGCCGTCGACGGGCTCTCGCTGCGGCTGCACCCGGGGGAGACCGTGGCCCTGCTCGGGCCCAACGGCGCCGGCAAGTCGACCACGCTCGACCTGCTCCTCGGCCTCAAGCAGGCCGACACCGGCACGGTGAGCGTGTTCGGTCTGAGCCCGCGGGAGGCCATCGTCGCCGGACGCGTGGGCGCCATGCTGCAGAGCGGCGGCCTGATGGACGAGGTCACCGTCAAGGAGCTGGTCAAGCTGGCCTGCGACCTGCACCCGAAGCCGTACAAGGTCACCGACGTCCTCGCCCGCGCGGGCATCTCGCAGATCGCCGACCGCAAGGTCAACAAGCTCTCCGGCGGCCAGTCCCAGCGCGTCCGCTTCGCCCTCGCCACCGCCGGCGACAGCGACCTGATCGTCCTGGACGAACCGACCACCGGCATGGACGTCTCCGCCCGCCAGGCGTTCTGGGCGACCATGCGCGAACAGGCCGACCAGGGGCGGACGGTCCTGTTCGCCACGCACTACCTCGAAGAGGCCGACGCCATCGCCGACCGGGTGCTGGTGCTGCACCGGGGACGCCTGCTGGCCGACGGCACGGCCGCCGAGATCAAGGCGAAGGCCGGAGCCCGGCGGATCTCCTTCGACCTGGAGGGCGAGATCGACGAGGCCCCGCTGCGGGCGCTGCCCTTCCTCACCGCGGTCACTGTGTCAAAGAGCGGCTCCGCCGCGGGCAGCGGCCAGACCGTCCGCATGCAGTCGTCCGACGCCGACGCCACCGTCCACGCCCTCTACGGCCTCGGCGTCTATCCCCGCAACCTCGAAGTCGCCGGGCTCGGCCTGGAGCAGGCGTTCGTCGCCATCACGGAGGCCGAGGAGGCCAAGGAGGTCACCGAGTCATGAACGCCCTGATCAAGCTGGAACTCACCCGCGCCCTGCGCAACCGCAAGTTCCTGTTCTTCTCGGTGATCTACCCGTCGCTCATCTTCCTGCTGGTCTCCAGCCAGGGCGACACGGGCAAGACCGTCGACAACTCCGGGCTCTCCGTCGCCGCCTACGTGATGGTCTCCATGGCCTCCTTCGGCGCCCTGACCGCCGTCCTGATGGGCAACAGCGAACGCATCGCCAAGGAGCGCGAGAGCGGCTGGGTACGGCAGCTGCGGCTGACCACCCTGCCCGGCCGTGGCTACGTCCTCGCCAAGACCGCGAGCGCCGCCGTGGTCAGCCTGCCGTCCATCGTGGTCGTCTTCCTGGTCGCCGCGTCCGTGAAGCACGTACGCCTCGACGCCTGGCAGTGGTTCGCGCTCACCGGCGCGATCTGGGCCGGCAGCCTGGTCTTCGCCGCGCTCGGCGTCGCCATCGGGTACCTGGCGAGCGGCGACGCGGTCCGCCCGATCACGATGATCACCTACTTCGGCCTGTCGATCCTCGGCGGCCTGTGGTGGCCGTCCTCCTCTTTCCCGACCTGGCTCCAGGACATCGCGAAGTGGCTGCCCACGCACGCGTACGCTGCACTCGGGCGGGCCATCGAGCAGAGCCAGGCCCCCAAGGCCCAGGACATCGCCATCCTCGTCGTCTTCTTCGCCCTGTTCGTCGGCGGCGCGGCCTGGCTGTACCGGAAGGACACGCTGAAGGCGTGAGCACGATGACGGAAGACCTGAGGTCCGGGGACGAGGTGCGGGCGGACCGGCTGGTGCGGATCGGCCAGCCGCCGCGCAACCGGAGCGAGGCGATGCGCAAGCTGGTGTGGGTGCTGCCCTGGCTGGTGTTCCTGGGCTCCCCGGTGGACGACCTGACCTCCGGCCGCCACACCACCGGGGCCACGGCGGCCGGCTGGGCGGGCCTGGCGGCCTTCGTCGGGATCTACCTGACCATCGTCTTCCGCCAGATGGGCCGGCCGTTCCGCGGCGGTGTCGTGGCCGCCGCGGTCGCCGTGGAGTGGACACTCGCGGTCGTGCTCGCCTTCAGCCTCGGCAGTTCCTGGCTCGGCCTGTTCGTCTACGTCTCCGTGATGTGCGGGGTCACCTTCCCGCTCCGCCTCGCCTACTGGACGGTCCCGGCCACCACCGCCGCCATGATGCTGGCGGGCTGGCACGCCCACGCCCTGGACGACGCCTGGGGCCTGTTCCTGGTGGTCCTCCTGGTCGGCTACTCCATGACCGGCGTACGGCAACTCGTCGCCACCACCATCGAGTTGCGCAAGGCACGCGCCACCGTCGCCCAACTGGCCGCGAACGAGGAGCGGTTGCGGCTCGCCCGCGACCTGCACGATCTGCTGGGTCACTCTCTTTCCCTGATCACGTTGAAGAGCGAGCTGGCCGGCCGGATGCTCCCCGACCATCCCGAGAAGGCGGCCCAGCAGGTCTCCGACATCGAACAGGTCAGCCGCCAGGCCCTGGTGGACGTCCGGGAGGCGGTCACCGGCTACCGGCGGCCCCGGCTCGCCGCCGAACTCGCGGGCGCCCAGGTGGCGCTGACCGCCGCCGCGGTCACCGCGGAGGTCCCGGCCGACCCCGACCTCAGCGGAGTGCCCGAGGACGGCGAGGCCGCCCTCGCCTGGGCCCTGCGCGAGGCGATCACCAACGTCGTACGGCACAGCGGCGCGAGCGCCTGCACAGTGGAGCTGCTGCGTCGGCAGACCCTGGACGGGCCGGTCCTCGAACTCGCCGTCGAGGACAACGGTTCGGGCGGCTCGGGCAAGGGTCCGGGCAACGGTCTCACCGGCCTCACCGAGCGGCTGGAGAAGGCGGGCGGCACGCTGGAGGCGGGCCGTACGAAGCGCGGTTTCCGGCTGGTCGCCCGGGTCCCGCTGCCCTCCGGCATGGCCGTAGGATCCGGGGCATGAGCAGCACGATCAAGGTCCTCCTCGCCGAGGACCAGTCGATGGTCCGTGAGGCGCTGGCCGCCCTGCTGGGCCTGGAGGACGACATCGAGGTCGTGGCCCAGGTCGCCCGCGGCGACGAGGTGCTGGCCGCGGCCCGGGCCAACGACATCGACGTCGCCCTGCTCGACATAGAGATGCCGGGCTGCACGGGCATCGAGGCCGCGGCACAGCTCCACCAGGCGCTCCCGGCCGTCAGACTGGTGGTCCTCACCACCTTCGGCCGCCCCGGCTATCTGCGCAGCGCGATGGAGGCGGGCGCCGACGCGTTCCTCGTCAAGGACGCGCCCGCCGCCCAGCTCGCCGAGGCCGTCCGCAAGGTCCTCGCGGGCGAACGCGTGATCGACCCCACGCTCGCGGCAGCGGCCCTCGCCGAGGGCGCCAACCCCCTCACCGACCGCGAACGCGAGGTCCTCCGCGCGGCGGCCGACGGCTCCACCAACGCGGAACTGGCCGCAGCACTGCACCTCTCCCAGGGGACGGTACGCAACTACCTCTCGACGGCAATCCAGAAGCTGGCGGTCCGCAACAGGGCCGAAGCGGTCCGCATCGCCCACGAAAAAGGCTGGCTGTAGCACCCGACACCACCGACCGAGCCCCGTCACGACGGACCTGGGGGCACGGGGAACTGCGCGAACGTGGCTGCTCCGGACGGCGCCCCACAGATGCCGGGTGCCGTACCTGCCCTGGGGGCGCGGGGAACTGCGCGAACGTGGTTGTTCCGGACGGCGCCCCACAGATGCCGGGTGCCGTACCTGCCCTGGGGGCGCGGGGAACTGCGCGAACGTGGTTGTTCCGGACGGTGCCCCGCAGATGCCGGGTGCCGCATCCGACCTGGGGGCGCGGGGAACTGCGCGACCAGCCGCCACGCACCCGCAGCCGCACGACGGCGGCACCCCCCCCCCCGTCGCGACCCGGCCCCCACCCCCTCAGTTGAGGCGGGCCCGCGCCGCCCGCGCCTCGCCCCGCACCTTCTCCGCCGCGCTCTCGTCGACCACGTCGATCAACCCGGCGTACCGCTCCAACTCCTCCGCGCCGTCCACGAAGTCACCCCGTTCCACCAGCAACCGCGCCCGCTCGTAGCGCAGTCGGGCCGGATGCGACGGCAGCAGCAGGGACAGGTCCACCGCCCACAGCCCCACGTCCGTCCGCTCCGGGCGGGCCGCGGCCCACGCCCGTACGTTGTTCAGGATCCGCCGCACGACGTCCAGCGCGCCGGCCGGCTCCAGCATCGCCGGCTCCAGCGGCACCCCCGCCGCCCCCACCACCAGCAGCTCCGCGTCCGCCCCGGTCAGCACCCGCCCCCCGTCGAACGGGTCGGCCAGCACCTGCTCCTCCGCCGCCCCGAACCCCACCACGAAGTGCCCCGGCAGCGCGACCCCGTACACCGGCGCCCCCGCCCGCCGCATGACCTCCAGCCACACCACGGACAGCAGGATCGGCAGCCCGCGCCGCCGCCGCAGCACCTCGTGCAGCAGCGAGGACTCCAGCCGCTGGTAGTCCACGGCGGCCCCCCGGAAGCCGAACCGCTCGCCCAGCACCCGGCACGCCGCCGTCGCCCACGCGTGCGGCCCGCCCGGCCGGTACGGCAGCTGCCCGGCCAGCCGGTCCAGTTCCAGCTGCGCCGCGTCGATCCCGGCCTCGTCCAGCGAGCCGTCGGCCACCGCGCCCAGCAGCAGGCACAGCGCCGCCAGATCGGGCCGCTCGGACCGCGCCTCCTCGGCGAACCGCCGCCGCACCTCGGCGGCCCGGCCCGACGACGGTGGACGTGGATGCGGCTGAGCGGAAGCCATAGCTGTTTCGTGCCCCTTCGGAGTGATCGGTACCGCCTCGGCTCCCGGATTCAGGAGCCGTCCGCCTCCGGCGCCCGGTAGTGGTGGTACGCGTGGTGCGCCGCGAAGCCCAGCCGCGCGTACAGTGCCCGAGCCCCCTCGTTGTCCGTCTCCACCTGCAGCCAGGCCGCCGACGCGCCCTCCGCCAGCGCCCGCCGGGCGAGCGCGGCCATGACCTCGGTGGCCAGCCCTCGCCGCCGCTGTCCCGGATCCACCTCGACGGCGGCGAACCCGGCCCACCGGCCGTCCACCACCAGCCGTCCGACGGCCGCGGGGGCGGCCCCCTCGCCCGCGCCGGGCACGGTCGCGAACCACACCGACGGCCCGGCCCCCAGCACCCGCAACGCCACCTCGCTCACGCCCTTGCGCTGGTACCGCGCCAGCCACTCCTCGCCGGCCTCCCGGGAGAGCCGCACGCCGGCCCCCTCCGCCCGGTCGGCGACCGGCGCGAGCCCTCCGGTCCACACCTCGGCGCTCACCTCCCGCAGCCACCCGCGCCGCTCCAGCTCCGCGCAGAGCAGCTCCTGCGCCCCCTCGGCGCCGGTCGCGGTCTGCACGTACGCGGGCAGCCCCCGCGCGCCGTACCACCGCCGTACGGCCGTCAGCGCCGCGTCGAGCGGCAGCCCCGGGTCGCCGAGCGGCAGCGCGCTGTTCGCCCGCCGGGTGAACCCCGCGGCCGCCCGCAGCTCCCACTCGCCGAGCCGCTCGCTCTCCACCGGCCGCCAGCCGCGCGAGGCGACACGCGCGAGTTCGGCGTACGGTGCGGAGGGGCCCCGGCGGCGCGCCGGAGCAGTTGTCACGTGGCGCGAAGCGCCTCCTTGAGGGGCGGTGGTCGGGTGGCGGGTGGGAACCACCTTCGCCGCCACCAGCGCGGACTCCGGTATCCGGACGGTTCCGCCGTCCCGCCGTGTGATCGTCAGCATGCCGTCGTCGTCCCATGATGTGAGAACACCCACCGTGTCGGTGAACTTCTCCGCGGCGACACCATTTCCGGTCAAACGGCGCACTGATACTCGTTTGCCCACGTCAGCAGCGGTGATACGGACCTCGAAGCGTCCTGCGGCCGAGATTTCCACTGGTCAGTTCACCCCTCCTGTTCGGATCATGCCCAGGAACGGAGATACTAGGGGCGGGCATCGACGACGCCGCGCTCCCGCGCGCCAGGCGGCGGAGCCTACGGAGGCCCGCCAGCGCCCATTCGAGGAGGAACGACAGCGTGACCTACGTCATCGCGCAGCCTTGTGTCGACGTGAAGGACAAGGCGTGCATCGAGGAGTGCCCGGTCGACTGCATCTACGAGGGCCAGCGGTCCTTGTACATCCACCCGGACGAATGCGTCGACTGCGGAGCCTGTGAGCCGGTCTGCCCGGTCGAGGCGATCTTCTACGAGGACGACACTCCGGAGGAGTGGAAGGACTACTACAAGGCCAACGTCGAGTTCTTCGACGATCTCGGCTCCCCGGGCGGCGCCAGCAAGCTGGGCCTGATCGAGCGGGACCACCCGTTCATCGCCGCGCTGCCCCCGCAGGCCGAGTAGTCCGCACCGGCGGCCCGCCGCACCACCGTGCCGCCTCGGTCCCGTACGCCCTGATCACACCCGGTCGGCGCGGTACGGGACCGAGGCGTTTGCCGTACCGGTCGTACCGAAGAAAGTGAGCAAGGAACCGTGTCCGCAGTCTCCGACCGTCTGCCCGCCTTCCCCTGGGACAAGCTGGAGCCGTACAAGAAGACGGCAGCGGCGCACCCGGACGGCATCGTCGACCTGTCGGTCGGCACCCCGGTGGACCCGGTCCCCGACCTGATCCAGAAAGCCCTGATCGACGCGGCCGACTCGCCCGGCTACCCCACGGTCTGGGGCACCCCGGCGCTGCGCGACGCGATCACCGGCTGGGTCGAGCGCCGGCTGGGCGCCCGCGACGTCACCCACCGCCACGTGCTGCCGATCGTCGGCTCCAAGGAACTGGTCGCCTGGCTCCCCACCCAGCTGGGCCTCGGACCCGGCGACCGGGTGGCGTATCCGCGCCTGGCGTACCCCACCTACGAGGTCGGCGCCCGCCTGGCCCGCGCCGACCACGAGGTCTACGACGACCCGCCCGACCTGGACCCGGCCGGCCTGAAGCTCCTCTGGCTGAACTCCCCGTCCAACCCGACCGGCAGGGTCCTGCCGAAGCGGGAGCTCACGGAGATCGTCGCCTGGGCCCGCGCCCACGGCGTCCTGGTCTTCTCCGACGAGTGCTACCTGGAACTCGGCTGGGAGGCCGACCCGGTCTCGGTCCTGCACCCGGACGTCAACGGCGGCTCCTACGACGGCATCGTGGCCGTGCACTCCCTCTCCAAGCGCTCCAACCTCGCCGGCTACCGCGCGGCCTTCCTGGCCGGCGACCCGGCGGTCCTCGGCCCGCTCCTGGAGATCCGCAAGCACGGCGGCATGATGACGTCCGCCCCGACCCAGGCGGCGGTGGTGGCGGCCCTCTCCGACGACACCCACGTCCAGGAACAGCGACAGCGCTACGCGGCCCGGCGTACGGCCCTGCGCGAGGCCCTCGTCTCCCACGGCTTCCGCATCGAGCACAGCGAGGCGAGCCTGTACCTCTGGGCGACCCGCGAGGAGTCCTGCTGGCGGACGGTGTCCCACCTGGCCGACCTGGGCATCCTCGTCGCACCGGGCGACTTCTACGGCGCGGCGGGCGAGAGCTTCGTCCGCGTGGCCCTGACGGCGACGGACGAGCGCGTGCGGGCGGCGGTGGAGAGGCTCGCCTGAAGCGCGCCTCGGCTGGAGCACCCCTTCAGGGGCGCTGGGAACTGCGCCAACGCCCCCCCAGACCCGCAGCCGAAGCGCAGCAGCACAAGGGGCCCGGGGAAAACCCCGGGCCCCTTGTCGCTGCCGGTCAGGCACGTCACCCCAGCGGCAGACCCTTGACGGGCAGCCCACCCTTGGCGAGCCCGCCCGCCGGCAGTCCACCCTTCGTCGCGGTGGACGCCGTCTCACCCAGCAGCCCGCCGGCCGAGCCCGCCGCGTCGCCCGCGGTGTGCTGCACCACCGGTGCCGCCTTCTTGACGGCCTTGCCGCCGGTCTGGCCCGCGGCCGGCAGCGCCGACTCGACCGTCTTGCCGCCGGTGTGGCCGACGGCCCCGGTGACGGTCTGTGCGGCGCCGTCGGCGGTGTTGCCGACGTGCGCCCCGTCCAGGGCGGTCAGGCCGCCCAGGCCCGGGGTGGCCGGCAGGGCCGGGGCCGCGCCGGCGGAGCCGGCCGCACCGACCCCGGCGGCCGCTCCCGCTGCGACGAGCAGCGCGGCACGGGCGATCCGGCGGGTCAGAGGCAGGGACATGATGCTCCATTCGACGGGAGGGAACGTGATCGCCGTGACTACCGCTCGAAGCCCGCGAAGGTTGCGGAGGCCCAAGGTAAAGAATTCATAACGCATCGCATTATCGGGTGTGGAGAAAAGCGGGCAAACGGTGCCCGGTCGAGGCACCCCGCAGAATCCTTACGGCCCAGCGCTCCCAGGGGGTTTCACGCACGCGGGAGCCACCGTGCGCAAACGTGCGCACACCACGCATGCGGTCCGCCCCGGCTGACCCGCCGGAGGGAATCCCCGAACTACTGCCCGGTCTCGATCCGCACCGAGCCCGCGGACTGCTCCGCACCGCCCGGGCCCTGCGCGCCGGACACCGGCTGCCACTGGCTGTCCGTGCTCCCGGCCGCCCACTCCCGGCCCGCGTACGACACCCGCCGGATGTGCAGCGCCGAGGAGTTGGCCACCGCCCAGTGCGCCAGCTGCCAGCCGCGCTCGCTCTCGGTGCGCCCCGACTTGTCGGTCTTCTTCCCCTCCGGCACCGGCACGGTCACGGTCCGCCCGTGCGCCGTGGCGGTCACGCGCGGAGTGGGAGTCGGCTTCGCCGACCCGCTCACCTCGGCACCGGCCTCCTCGACCGCGTCCCGGCCGAAGTCCCGTACCAGCGCGGTCCGCACCGCGTCCGGGCCCGTGGCCGTCGCCGCGGTGCTGGCCGCCGGGCGTCCGTCGCAGGTCAGGGTGGCCGCCGCCTGCCCGGTCAGGGCGGCCGCGAGCAGCGTGGCGTCGGCCTCGTGCTTGGCGTACGCCTCCGGGAAACCGCTGCGCTGCACGCGCTGCGCGGCCACCGTCAGCGGCAGGGTCTCGTAGTCGGGCACCTTGGCCAGGTGGGCGTAGAACATGCCCGCCGCGTACGCCGGGTCCAGGATCTGCTTCGGGGTGCCCCAGCCCTGCGAGGACCGCTGCTGGAACAGGCCCAGCGAATCCCGGTCGCCGTGCCTGATGTTGCGCAGCCCCGACTCCTGGATCGCGGTCGCCAGGGCGATGGCCACCGCCCGCTCGGGCATGCCGCGGCCGGTGCCGACGGCGGCGATCGTCGCCGCGTTCACCGCCTGCTCGGGGGTGAACTGGTACGACGCGTCGTCGCCTCGGCCCGAGACGACCTTGCAGCCCTCGGCGCCACCGCCGCCGGTGACGTACTGGACGACCAGGTAGGCCGCGACGGCGCAGAGGATCAGCAGGCCCGACACGAAACGCAGGACACGGCCGCGACGCTTGGGGCGAAAGGGGGACGGCTCTGACACGCCTACAACATACTGGAGGGTACGAGCCCCTCGACCCCGGGTCCACAAGCCTGTGAACCCGCCCGCGGGATCGCGCACGCTAGGGTCGAGGGCATGGCCGACACCTCGCTTGACCTCACGCTGGACGCCGCCGCGCTCACCGCGCAGCTCGTCGACCTCCCCTCCGAGAGCGGCACCGAGAAGCCCCTCGCTGACGCGATCGAGAGCGCGCTGCGGGCCCTGCCGCACCTGACGGTCGAGCGGTACGGCAACAACGTGATCGCCCGGACGAACCTCGGCCGTCCCGAACGGGTGATCCTGGCCGGTCACATCGACACCGTCCCCATCGCGGAGAACGTGCCCTCCCGGCTCGACGCGGACGGCGTCCTGTGGGGCTGCGGCACCTGCGACATGAAGTCGGGCGTCGCGGTCCAGCTGCGCATCGCGGCCACCGTCCCGGCTCCCAACCGCGACCTGACCTTCGTCTTCTACGACAACGAGGAGGTCGCCGCCGACCTCAACGGGCTCAAGCACGTCGCCGAGGCCCGCCCCGACTGGCTGGCCGGCGACTTCGCGGTCCTGTTGGAGCCCTCGGACGGCGAGGTCGAGGGCGGCTGCCAGGGCACCCTGCGCGTCCTGCTGAAGACCTCGGGCGAGCGGGCCCACTCGGCGCGCTCCTGGATGGGCTCCAACGCCATCCACGCGGCCGCCCCGATCCTCGCCCGGCTCGCCGCCTACGAGCCCCGCCGCCCGGTCATCGACGGCCTGGAGTACCGCGAGGGCCTCAACGCGGTCGGCATCTCGGGCGGGGTCGCCGGCAACGTCATCCCCGACGCCTGCGTGGTCACCGTCAACTTCCGGTACGCCCCCGACCGTTCCGAGGCCGAGGCCGTCGCCCACGTCCGGGAGGTCTTCGCCGACTGCGGGGTGGAGGAGTTCGTGGTCGACGACCACAGCCCCGGCGCGCTGCCCGGCCTTTCCCACCCGGCCGCGGCCGCCTTCATCGAGGCGGTCGGCGGCACGCCGATGCCCAAGTTCGGCTGGACCGACGTCTCCCGTTTCTCGTCCCTGGGCGTCCCCGCGGTCAACTACGGCCCCGGCAACCCGCACTTGGCGCACAAGCGGGATGAAAGGGTGGAAACCGGAAAGATCCTGGCGAGCGAGAAGCGGTTGCGCGCCTGGCTGACCAGCTGACCCGCACGGCGGCGCTGCGCGCCCGACATGCCGACGTCCCGCGCCTGTAACCCGCTCCGATCTACGCTGAAGCAGATACACCTGCAAGCGGAGGGAGCGCTTATATGCCTACCGGGAACCCCGAGGGGAAGAAGGTGCCGCCGGACGAGCAGCGCCTGGGACCGGTCCTCCGACGGCGCGGCCAGGTGACCGCGAGCACGACGGACCAGCGCCTGCTGGACGCGGGCGGCCCCTCCGACTGGGTCCACACCGACCCCTGGCGTGTGCTGCGCATCCAGTCGGAGTTCATCGAGGGCTTCGGCACGCTCGCCGAACTGCCGCCCGCCATCAGCGTGTTCGGCTCGGCGCGGACGCCGGTGGAGTCCTCCGAGTACGACGCGGGCGTGCGGCTCGGCCGCGGCCTGGTCGAGGCCGGCTGGGCGGTCATCACGGGCGGCGGGCCCGGTGCCATGGAGGCGGCGAACAAGGGGGCGCTCGAAGCGGGCGGCGTCTCGGTCGGCCTCGGCATCGAGCTGCCCTTCGAGCAGGGCCTCAACCCGTACGTCGACATCGGCCTCAACTTCCGCTACTTCTTCGTGCGCAAGATGATGTTCGTCAAGTACGCCCAGGGCTTCGTGGTCCTGCCCGGCGGCCTCGGCACCCTCGACGAGCTCTTCGAGGCCCTCACCCTCGTCCAGACCCAGAAGGTCACCCGCTTCCCGATCGTCCTGTTCGGCAGCGCCTACTGGGGCGGGCTGGTCGACTGGCTCAAGAACACCCTGGTCGCCCAGGGCAAGGCGGCCGAGAAGGACCTCCTCCTCTTCCACGTCACGGACGACGTGGAGGAGGCAGTGGGCCTGGTCTCCAAGGAAGCGGCCCGCTGAGCCCACCGACCGCTTTCCCACCCACCCACCCGACTCGCTCCGCCGAGAAGTCCGGGTCGAACGTCGGTCTCCCCCAGGCCGGCCGACAGATCCGCTGCACACCCGCTCGGGGCCGCAAGCCGGGTGGCGCGCCGCTCGATCCACCCACTTCCCGACCCGCCGAGTCGTTCACTTCTCGATCCGCCGAGGCGGGTGGTGGGTGGGTGGGGTTTTCGGGGGTGCGGGGTGGAGCGCCTGGTCCACCACTTCCCGATCCGCCGAGTCGTTCACTTCTCGATCCGCCGAGGCGGGTGGTGGGTGGGCGGGGTCTTCGGGGGTCTGGGGGCGGAGCCCCCAGGCGGCGGCGGGGTGGGCGGGGGCTATGCCAGGCCGCGGCGGGCCACCGCCGGGGGCCGGTGGCCGGCGATCGACGCCACCATGTCCAGGACCTGACGCGTCTCGGCCACCTCGTGCACCCGGTACACCTGCGCCCCCAGCCACGCGGACACCGCCGTCGTCGCCAGCGTCCCGATCAGCCGCTCCTTCACCGGCCGGTCCAGCGTCTCGCCCACGAAGTCCTTGTTGGACAGGGACACCAGCACCGGCCACCCCGTCTCCACCATCTCCCCGAGCCGCCGCGTCGCCTCCAGGCTGTGCCGGGTGTTCTTGCCGAAGTCGTGCCCCGGGTCGATCAGCACCGACTCCCGCGGCACCCCCAGCGCCACGGCCCGCTCCGCCAGCCCCAGGGTCACCCGGAGGATGTCGGCCACCACATCGTCGTACGCCACCCGGTGCGGCCGCGTCCGAGGCTCGGCCCCGCCCGCATGTGTGCACACCAGCCCCACCCGGTACCGCGCCGCGACCTCGGCCAGCCCCGGATCGACCCCGCCCCACGCGTCGTTCAGCAGATCCGCCCCGGCCTCGCAGGCGGCCTCTCCGACCGCCGCCCGCCAGGTGTCCACGCTGATCACGACGTCCGGGAAGCGGCTGCGCACCTCCGCGACGAACCCGACGATCCGCCGCGCCTCCTCCTCGGCGGTCACCTCCTCGCCCGGCCCCGCCTTCACCCCGCCGATGTCGATGATCGCGGCCCCTTCGGCGACCGCCTGCTCCACGCGCGCGAGGGCCGGCTCGTCCCGGAAGGTCGCCCCCCGGTCGTAGAAGGAGTCCGGCGTCCGGTTCACGATGGCCATGATCACCGGTTCGTCCGGCGCGAATTCCCGCCTGCCCAGCCTGAGCATCGCCTGTGACCTCCCGTAGCAATTCCCTCGGTGGGACCGCCTGCGACCCTAACTGTCAGACTCACATGGCACGATCGGACACAGACACATTCGACACCGAGCACGCTGAGCGCACTGAGCACACGAGTGCCGCTGCACCGAGCTTCACCGAGCCTGGGGGCCCACCGCGATGGTTATGTTCCTGTTCCTCGTCGTCGCGCTCGCGGTCGTGGTCGCCGCGGTCACCCTCTCCGTGGTGAGCGGCGGCGAGAGCGGACCGCTGCCCGAGGTGGCGCCCGAGCGGCTCCAGGACCCGCTGCCCCCGGACCGCCCGGTCAGCCGCGCGGACGTGGAGAGCATCCGCTTCCCGCTCGTCGCGCGCGGCTACCGCATGGCGGACGTCGACGACGCGCTCAGCCGCCTCGGCGCCGAGCTCGCCGAGCGCGACGCCCGGATCGCCGACCTGGAGTCCGCGCTGGCCGGTGCCCAGGCCGCACCGCACACCCCGCACACCTCGCTGGACAAGGCGGAGCCCGAGGACCGGGCATGAGCGACATGGCCGACGTGGCCGTCGGGGCGGCGGTGGCCGGACCGGACGGCGGGCTGCGCTGCCCGTGGGCCCTGTCCACCGAGGACTACGTGGCGTACCACGACGAGGAGTGGGGCCGCCCGGTCCACGGCGACGACGCCCTCTACGAACGCCTCAGCCTGGAGGCCTTCCAGTCCGGACTCTCCTGGATCACGATCCTGCGCCGCCGCCCCGGCTTCCGGGCCGCCTTCGCCGGTTTCCGGATCGAGAAGGTGGCCGCGTTCACGGACGAGGACCGCGAACGCCTGCTGGCCGACCCCGGCATCATCCGCAACCGCTCGAAGATCGACGCGACGATGGCCAACGCGAAGATCCTCGCCGATTGGAGGCAGGGCGAGCTGGACGAACTGATCTGGTCCCACGCCCCGGCCC
The DNA here is from genome assembly GCF_040680735.1 of Streptomyces sp. NPDC051987. Taxonomy (NCBI): domain Bacteria; kingdom Bacillati; phylum Actinomycetota; class Actinomycetes; order Kitasatosporales; family Streptomycetaceae; genus Streptomyces; species Streptomyces sp. NPDC051987. The sequence continues at coordinate 26,865 of NZ_JBFAXI010000028.1, forward strand.
CGGGCACCTACCCCGCGCCGAGGACGATCGCCGACGTCCCCCCGGTGACCCCGGAGTCGACGGCCCTCGCCAAGGCCCTGAAGAAGCGCGGCCTGCGCTTCATCGGCCCGACGACGGCCTACGCCCTGATGCAGGCCTGCGGCCTGGTCGACGACCACCTGGAGACGTGCGTGGCCCGGAGAACCCCGTAAGGACGCGTCACCGCCCCAGATACTTGGGCTTCTCCTTGTTCACAAAAGCCTGCACGGCGATGCCGTGGTCCTCGGAGGCCCCCGCACGCGCCTGCAGCTCGTCCTCCTTGTCCAGCGTCTCGTCGAGGGAGTGCGTGAGCCCGTAGGCCACCGCCTCCTTCAGCGCCGCATAGGCCACCGTCGGCCCCTCCGCCAGCTGCCGCGCGACCTTCTCGCCCTCGGCCCGCAGCTCCGCCGACGGCACGACCTTGTTCGCGATGCCCAGGTCGTAGGCGTCCTGCGCGCTGATGCTGCGGGGGAAGAGCAGCAGGTCGGCGGCGCGTCCCGGACCGACCACCCGCGGCAGCGTCCACGACACCCCGGAGTCCGCGGTCAGCGCCACCCCCGCGAACGACGTGTTGAAGGCGGCCGTGTCGGCGACCACCCGGTAGTCCGCGGCCAGCGCGAACCCGAGGCCCGCACCGGCGGCGACCCCGTTGACGGCGGCGACCACCGGCTTCGGCGCCCCCGCCAGCGCCCGCACGATCGGGTTGTAGTGCTCGCGCACCGTCGTCATCGTCCGCCCCGCCCCGGACTCCCGGTCGGACGCGAGCAGCGTGATGTGTTCCTTGAGGTCCTGGCCCACGCAGAACGCCCGGTCCCCGGCGGCGGTCAGCAGGATCGCCCGGACGGCGGTGTCGGCCGCCGCTTCCTGCGCCGCCTCCCGAAGCGTTTCCTTCGCCGCGATGTTCAGCGCGTTCATCGCCTCCGGGCGGTTCAGCGTGATCGTCGCGAGCCCGTCGCTCACCTCGTAGAGCACGGTGTCGGTCATGGTGCGTCCCCTCCGTCGTCTCCGTCGTCGCGGCTGACGTACCGCTCGGTACGCCGATGCCCGAAGGACAGCATGGCGGAGATCGCCGTCGGGGGACCGGACGGCGCGTGTGACCTGCGTCAAAGAAAGACCGGAGCCGACTCGGCCGGCCCAGGGACGCGCGGTGGCGAAGTATCGCAGTCACATCGCCGAATTGGGTGGTTTTGCTCGCGCGCGTTGCCCAAGCGATGCCGACTGATGTTGGTCATCGGGTCCTGAGATGCGGGATAATGGCTTGGAAGCAATGTGTTCGATGCCGGAGTCGCGTTTCGCCAGGACCGCGCGCGCCCTCGGGGGCCGTCGGCAGACGATGAGCTGTTTTCAGGAAGGGGAACCAGCATGGCGGCCATGAAGCCGCGAACGGGTGATGGCCCGCTCGAGGTGACCAAGGAGGGGCGGGGCATCGTCATGCGCGTTCCGCTCGAAGGCGGCGGTCGGCTCGTCGTCGAGCTGACCCCTGACGAGGCCGCGGCGCTCGCCGACGCCCTCAAGAACGTCGTCGTCTGAGGCGTCAGCGACCATACCCTTTCGGCGGCCCCGGCATCCCGAGCGATGCCGGGGCGCTGCCGTCTTCAGCGGGTTCGCGCGGGCTAGCGCTTGACCGCGCAGAGCAGCCCGTCGCCCACCGGCAGCAGAGACGGCACCAGCTCCGGGCTCTCCCGGACCGTGCGCAGCAGTTCGCGCAGGCGCAGCACCTCGGTCGGCTGCGGCCCCGAGTCGACGGTACGGCCGTTGGCGAAGACGCCCTCGAAGACCACCAGGCCGCCCGGACGCAGCAGGCGCAACGATTCAGCGAGATAGTCGGAGTACTCCTGCCGGTCACCGTCGCAGAAGACCAGGTCGTAGCCGGCGTCCGCGAGCCGGGGCAGCACGTCCAGGGCGCGGCCGGGGATGAACCGGGCCCGGTTGCTGGCGAAGCCGCAGGCGCGGAAGGCTTGCCGGGCGAACTGCTGGTGCTCCGGCTCGGGATCCACGGTGGTCAGCACGCCGTCGGGGCGCATCCCGTGCAGCAGATACATCCCGGACACCCCGCACCCGGTGCCGATCTCGGCGACCGCCTTGGCGTCCACGGAGGCGGCGAGCATGCGCAGCGCGGCGCCCGTGCCGGGCGACACCGAGCGCAGCCCTGCCGCGCGAGCCCGGTCACGGGCCCACCGCAGTGCTTCGTCCTCGGCGACAAAGGCGTCGGCGAACGCCCAGCTCGTCTGCCGGTTGCCGGTAATGACCCTCTCCTGTCCCCGTGGTTGCCTGGGCGTGACTGTATCCGTTGGCGCCGGGAACCCGCAGATGGGACCGGGCGTTTAGAGGGGTGGAAGACAGGGCGGGGGGACACGAATGGATCACGACGTCGAGACGGCGCTCGATCACCTGCTGCCGTGGCCGGACGAGCCGGACCAGCAGAGATCAAATTCTCGTAAAACCGCTTATCCGGTGCTAACGGGCGAGGTGGCTATGGTAGGGGCTCCACTGGACACCACCAGAGCCGACAGGGGAGGTGCGGCCGCGCCTGGGGATCGGAGAGGAGCGCTGCGGCGCCTTCTCGGATCGGCAGGCAAGCCGAAATCCGTGAACGACACCGTCGCTGACCCCAGCCACGCCGACGCACTCGCCCTGGGCGAGGACCGGACCGCGACCTTCTCCACCGACGCGGACGGGCAGGCATGGACTCCGCCCACGTGGGAGGAGATCGTCAGCACGCACAGCGGTCGCGTCTACCGCCTGGCCTACCGCCTGACCGGAAACCAGCACGACGCCGAGGACCTCACCCAGGAGGTCTTCGTCCGCGTCTTCCGCTCCCTGTCGACCTACTCGCCGGGCACCTTCGAGGGCTGGCTGCACCGCATCACCACCAACCTCTTCCTCGACATGGTCCGCCGCAAGCAGCGCATCCGCTTCGACGCCCTCGGCGAGGACGCGGCCGAGCGCCTGCCCAGCCGCGAGCCCACCCCCTCGCAGGCCTTCAACGACGCGCACTTCGACGCCGACGTCCAGCAGGCCCTGGACACCCTGGCGCCCGAGTTCCGCGCCGCCGTCGTGCTCTGCGACATCGAGGGCCTGTCCTACGAGGAGATCGCCGCGACCCTCGGCGTCAAGCTCGGCACCGTCCGCTCCCGTATCCACCGGGGCCGCTCCCAGCTGCGCAAGGCCCTCGCGCACCGCTCGCCGCAGGCCCGCAAGGCCGAGCGCCGCTCCTTCGTGCCCCGTGTTCCCGCACTGGGAGGAGGGGGCGCGACCGCGTGAGTGGATCACGACCGAAACCGGCCGGGCGGCAGCTCGCCGAGCAGCATCTGGGAGACCGACTCTCCGCCCTGGTCGACGGGGAGCTCGGTCATGAGTCGCGTGAGCGCGTCCTCGCCCACCTGGCCACCTGTGCCCGGTGCAAGGCGGAGGCGGACGCGCAGCGCGCGCTGAAGAACGTCTTCGCGGCGGCCGCCCCGCCCCCGCCCTCCGAGAGCTTCCTGGCCCGCCTCCAGGGGCTGCCCGCGGGCGGCGACCAGGACGGCGGTGGTTCGCCGTTCGGCGGGACCGACCCCGCGGGGCGCGGATCCGACAGCGGGATCTTCGGCATGAGCCGGGACGACCGGTTCGAGTTCGGCTACGTCCCGGCCCGCCCGCACGATCCGGCCGCGGCCGCCGGCCGGGGCTTCCGCGTCCATCCCGTCGGCCGTCCGGACGGCGACCGACCCGCCTCGCGCTCCCTGCGGTTCGCGTTCGTCGCCGCCGGCGCCGTCTCGCTGGCCGCGGTGGCCCTCGGTGGGGTCACCGCCGGCCTGCCCGGCGCCCCGGCCGCCGACGCCCGCAGCGGGTCCGGCGGCGGCAGTGTCGCGCCGGCCGGCACGGCGGGCTCCGGCACCACCGGGACCGCCGACTCCCAGCGCCGCCGGCTGCTCACCCCGCTGCTGTCGTCCGGCACGCTGCTCGGCGGTGCCCCCGCCGCACCCACCTCGGTGTCGGCGCCGCTGCTGCCCGGAGTGCCTTCTCCGGCCGCCGCGCAACAGGCGCTGCGGGGCCTGACCGCGCCGGTGATGGTCGGCGCGGCAGCGGTCTCGCCCCTGATACGGCCGCTGAGCGCCAACCCGCCGTTCGCCCTCACCTCGTGGACCGCCACCCCCGGGGAGACCGGCGCCGGCCTGCTCGCCGCACCCGTCCCCACCACCTCCGCCGCTGCCTCCCCGTCCCCGTCCCGCTCCTCCCACGACCCCCGCTGACCGCCCGGCCCACCTGCCGAACGGCCCTGCGCGGTGCCTCGCGAACCTGGTTGAATCCGGTGAGCCAGCCATGCCCGTGAGACACCGCCGCGGGCACGGAGCCGACCTTCCGCGAGCCAGCCCGTGCCGGGGCCGGGCCGCGGTGAGCCCGCGAGGTGAGCATGGACGAGGGGACACCTGCGTCATCGGCGACCCGTGGCGACAGCCCCGGCCGCGCCCCGTCCCTCCCCTGGGACGGGGCGGCCGGGTCCGGGTCCGGGGCACAGCGGCGGCGGTCGCGGAGCCTGCGGACGCTGGTCGTGGCGGCGCTGGCGCTCACCGTGCTCTCCGGTGCGGCCGGCGGGCTGATCGGGGCCTCCCTGGAGCGCACCGGCGGGCTCGAGACCGTACAGCTGCCCCAGCCTGGTCCGCCGCTGCCCGCCCGGCCGCCCGGCGACGCCGCCGGGATCGCCGCGCGTGCGCTGCCCAGCGTCGTCACCCTGCACGTCACCGGCACGGGCGCCGGCGACCAGGCCACCGCCGGCACGGGCCTCGTCCTCGACAGCCGCGGGCGGATCCTCACCAACGACCACGTCGTCGCTCCCGCGCTCTCGGCGGGCGGCCGGATCACCGTGACCTTCAGCAGCGGAGCCACCGCCCGCGCCACCCTCGTCGGCCGGGACGCGGGCTACGACCTGGCCGTCGTCCAGGTGCACGGCGTGCACGGTCTGACCCCGCTGCCGCTGGGCGGCCCCCGCGATCACACCGGTTCCCCGGACAGGAACTGACAGAAACCTCGTCGTCGGGGCCCCGCTCGTGCCCCGACTAGGCAAACAACCCGGAAAACCGGTCGTACACACGCAGTCGGACACCTCGGGGCGGTACCGGACGGACAGGTCCGCCGGGTACCGTGGACCCGGCCCGGACCACGGAAGACCGCAACAGCGACCGGAGGGCCGAGGACCGAGGACATCGCAAGGAGCTTCAGGTGTTCAATGACATAGGACCACTCGAGCTGGTGACGATCATTGTGCTCGCCGTGCTCGTCTTCGGTCCGGACAAGCTCCCGAAGGTCATCCAGGACGTCATGCGGACCATCCGCAAGATCCGGGAGTTCTCGGAGAGCGCCAAAGAGGACATCCGGCAGGAACTCGGCCCTGAGTTCAAGGACTTCGAGCTGGAGGACCTCAACCCGAAGACCTTCATCCGCAAGCATCTCGACAGTGACGAGCTGGGGCTGAAGGAGATCCGCAACGGCTTCGACCTGAAGAAGGAGATGGCCGAGGTCACGGACGCGGTGCACAGCCGCGACACCGACGCCTCGTCGTCCTCCGGGAGCGGTTCGGCGGGGAGCGGCCGGATCGACATGACCAAGAAGCCCGACGATCCGGGCAGCGAGCGTCCGCCCTACGACGCGGACGCCACCTGAGTCCGGATCACCGGCCCGCGCATGAGCGGCGCACGTGACGCGTTTCATACCGCGCGTGCGCCGCTCATACGTCTTTTACGGCCCGAACCCGCCGCCCGTGCGACCCACGCACCGGGCGGTTTCGCTGCTGGTCCCGGCGGGGTCGATATGCTGCCGAGTTGTTGTGCGGACCGGACGAGTGCGCCCGAAGGGGGGCGGGCCGCCCCGGACCGACTGGAGCGAGGAGGCGTCCGGGCAGATGGAGACGACAAGTCGGTTGGACGGACAGGCACCGGTCGCGGAGGACGGACAGCGGGTCCTCTCCGCCCGTCGCACGGTCGACGGCTACCTGGAGGCGCCCTTCCCCTGGTACGGCCTCGACGAGGCCTTCACGGGGCCGCGCTGGCTGATGCAGGTGGGTACGGCGGCCGACGGTGCGGTGGAGCACGGGTCGATCGGGCACGGCGACGAGCCGTCGGTGCGCAACGAGCACCTCGCCGCGTCCGTCGGTGAGCCGCGGGAGAAGTTCGCGGTCGTCGTGACCGTCGCGGCGAGTCCGTCCCGCAGGAGCGCCGACGGCACGGGGCTGCTGGAGGCCACGTCCGTGTCGTCCGCGGCGTGGCTGGCCGGGGTCGGGCTGCTGTCCTTCACCTGGCCGGGGCAGATGGACCACAGCCTGCGGGACGACTGGCTGGAGCAGCAGACCGAGACGGCGTGGGAGCTGGCCGACGAGCTGACCGGGCCCGAGTGGTCGACGCTCTCGCTGCCGGTGGACGGGGTGGCCACGCCGTTCCACTACCGGGAGTCGGAGTTCGGGTGGGTGCTCGCCGGGTCCACGGGGGAGGGCGTGCATCTCGGGGCGTACGGGCGGGGGATGTCGGCCTACGGGCTGGGGTTCGCGATGATCAAGGACATCGCCGAGTACGCGTGAGTTCCGAGGGGCGCCGGTGGTTCGTGGCGCCCCTTCGCCGCGGGGGTGCGGTTGTCGTGCGACTGCGGGTGTGTTGTGGTTGCCCGCGCCCACGCCGCGGAGCCGCATGTCGAAGACAGCCTCGCGCCCCCGACGGGGCGCGCTGCAGGCCCCCTCTCAGAACTTGTTGCGCGGTGTGATGCCCAGGGACATGCCGGAGAGGCCGCGCTGCCTGCCTCCCAGCTTGCCGGCGATGCCGCGCAGGGCCGCCGCCGCCGGGCTGTCCGGGTCGGTGAGGACGACCGGCTTGCCCTCGTCGCCGCCCTCGCGGAGGCGGACGTCGATCGGGATGTTGCCGAGCACCGGCACCGTGGCGCCCGTCGTACGGGTGAGGCCGTCGGCGACCAGCTGGCCGCCACCCGTGCCGAAGACGTCGACCATCTCGCCGCAGTGCGGGCAGGGCAGGCCGGACATGTTCTCGACCACGCCGACGATCTTCTGGTGGGTCTGGACCGCGATGGAACCGGCCCGCTCGGCCACCTCCGCCGCCGCCTGCTGAGGCGTGGTCACGACCAGGATCTCGGCGTTCGGGACCAGCTGGGCCACCGAGATGGCGATGTCACCGGTGCCGGGCGGCAGGTCGAGGAGGAGGACGTCCAGGTCGCCCCAGTAGACGTCGGCGAGGAACTGCTGGAGGGCGCGGTGCAGCATCGGGCCGCGCCAGACGACCGGGGCGTTGCCCGGGGTGAACATGCCGATGGAGATGACCTTCACCCCGTTGGCCGAGGGGGGCATGATCATGTTCTCGACCTGGGTCGGGCTGCCGTCCGCGCCGAGCATGCGGGGGACCGAGTGGCCGTAGATGTCCGCGTCGACCACGCCCACCTTGAGGCCGTCGGCGGCCATCGCGACCGCGAGGTTGACCGTGACCGACGACTTGCCGACGCCGCCCTTGCCGGAGGCGACCGCGTAGACGCGGGTGAGGTTGCCCGGCTTGGCGAAGGGGACCTCGCGCTCGGCCTGGCCGCCGCGCAGGGCGGTCGCCAGCTCCTTGCGCTGCTCGTCGCTCATCACGTCCAGGGTGACGTCGACCCGGGTGACGCCCTCGACCCGGGAGACCGCCTCGGTGACGCGCTGGGTGATCGTGTCCCGCATGGGGCAGCCGGAGACCGTCAGGTACACGGTGACCGCGACCGCGCCGTCCTCCCCGATCACCACCGATTTGACCATCCCCAGTTCGGTGATGGGCCGGTTGATCTCGGGGTCGTTCACCGTCGCCAGTGCCTCGCGCACCGCGTCTTCGCTAGCCATACCCCCGATGGTACGGCGCGGCACAGGGCCCCAATAACGCCCCTCAGCGGTCGCCTACGTCACGCCCCGCCGACCGTTCTGCCGGGAATACGGCGGGTTCGTGATGCCCGTCCCGCCGCTCGTCCATCTCCTTCAGCAAATCCTGGAGCTCGGAGCGGATCCAGTCCCGGGTCGCCACCTCGCCCAGGCCCATGCGCAGGGCGGCGATCTCCCGGGTCAGGTACTCGGTGTCCGCGATGGACCGCTCGTTCTGCTTGCGGTCCTGTTCGAGGTTGACCCGGTCGCGGTCGTCCTGCCTGTTCTGCGCGAGCAGGATCAGCGGGGCCGCGTAGGAGGCCTGCAGGGACAGGGCCAGGGTCAGGAAGATGAACGGGTACTCGTCGAAGCGGAGCCTGCCGGGTGCCGCGATGTTCCACAGCACCCAGAGGATGATCACGAACGTCATCCAGACGATGAACCGCCCGGTGCCCAGGAAGCGGGCGATGCGCTCGGACAGCCGTCCGAAGGCCTCCGGGTCCCATTCGGGCAGCAGCCTGCGCCGCGGCGGGCGCGGCTGGTCCAGGCGGTGACCGCGCGACCGGCCGGCCGCGGTGGCGCCGGACGGCGTCCGCTCTCGGGTGCTCTCCCGCTCAGGCCCCATGGATCCCCGCCCCCTTCTCCGGCGTGTTCTCCGCCGTCCTCTCCATCTCCGCCGTGCTCTGCGCCGCCCCCGGCTGCGTCGGCTCCCCTTCGTCGTCCAGGTGGAACTCGGTCTCCCGCCAGTCCTCCGGCAGCATGTGGTCGAGGACGTCGTCCACCGTCACCGCGCCGAGCAGCGACCCCGCCTCGTCCACCACGGGCGCCGCGACCATGTCGTACGTGGCGAAGAACCCGGCGATGACCGGGAGCGTGGCGTCGGGGTCCAGGGGTTGCAGGTCGTCGTCGATGACCAGCGAGCTGACCAGGGTGTACGGGGGATCGCGCAGCAGCCGCTGGAAGTGCACGGTGCCCAGGTACTTGCCGGTCGGGGTCTCGTCGGGCGGCCGGCAGACGTAGACCTGGGCGGCGAGGGCCGGGGAGAGGTCGGGGTTGCGGACCCGGGCGAGGGCGTCGGCGACGGTGGCGTCCGGACGCAGCACGATCGGCTCGGTGGTCATCAGGCCGCCCGCCGTGTGCTCCTCGTACGACATCAGGCGCCGCATCTCGGCCGCGTCCGCCGGCTGCATCAGGCTCAGCAGCCGTTCCTTGTCGGCTTCGGGAAGCTCGGCGAGCAGGTCGGCCGCGTCGTCCGGGTCCATGGCCTCCAGGATGTCCGCGGCCCGCTCCTCCTTCAGCTTGCCGAGGATCTCGATCTGGTCGTCCTCGGGCAGCTCTTCGAGGACGTCCGCCAGCCGGTCGTCGTCGAGGGCCGCGGCCACCTCGGCGCGGCGTTTGGCGGACAGGTGGTGCAGCACGTTGGCGAGGTCGGCGGGGCGCAACTGCTCGAAGGTGGCGAGCAGGCTCTCGGCGCCCTGGCCGTGCTCCTCCAGGGAGAACCCGGTGACCTGCGACCACTCGACGGTGAGCGTCTCCCCTCTGGTCCGCCGGAAGGTGCCGGTGCGTCCCTTGCGGACGAAGACCCGGTCGATCTCCCAGTCCCGGCGGGCCGGCAGCTGTTGCACGGCCAGGTCGAGGACGGTGACCTCCTCGCCGGTCTCGACCAGCTGGACCCGGCGGTCGAGGAGTTCGCCGAAGACCAGGCGTTCGGTGGGGCGCTGTTCGAAGCGGCGGACGTTCAGCACGCCGGTGGTGATGACCTGGCCGGACTCGACGCCGGTCACCCGGGTCATGGGCAGGAAGATGCGGCGCCGGGTGGACAGTTCGACGACCAGGCCGAGCAGCCGGGGCGGGCGGCGGCCGACCCGCAGCATGACGACGAGGTCGCGCAGGCGGCCCACCTGGTCGCCGGCCGGATCGAAGACGGGGACACCGGCGAGGTGCGAGACGAAGATGCGGGGAGCGCCGGCTGCCATGGTGTTGCTTCCTTTACCTACCGGAGTGCTGCTTGCGTGATTTTCGGTCTCTTTCGCCCGCTCGATGGGCTTCAGGCTAGCCCGTACCGATCGGATACGCCCTGGTGGCCGGTCCGGACGGACTGGCTCCGCCGGGCCGCTGGGGCACCGGTACGCTGCGGTACGCCCTGCCGGACCCCTCAGAAAGGTGGCCCTGTCCGTGACCGCGATCGCTCCGGGCCGTACTCGCCGCGCCGCACTGGTCACCGCCGTGTGTGCCCTGGCCGTCCTCACCGGATGCGCCGAGGATCCGGACGCGGGCACGAACGGCGTGGGCAGACTCGCGCCGGACGTGATCCAGTCCAGGACGCGGGCGGCGGCGTCGTCGGTGGCGACGGTACGGATGGCGGGGACGGTGGTGACGAGCGGGCGCACGTACGAACTGGACATGCGCCTGAACAAGGACGGCGGGACGGGGTCGGTGACGTCGAAGAACTCGACGTTCCAGCTCCTGCGGGTGGGCGACACGCTGTATCTGCAGGCCGACGCGGGGTTCTGGAACCACGCCGACGGCAGCGACACGACCGCCGCGACCAAGCTCGACGGGAAGTACGTCAAGGTGCCGCAGTCGGACCCCGCGTACAAGAAGTTCAGCGGCTTCACGGACAAGGACGTCCTCCTCTCGGGCCTGCTGACCCTGCACGGTTCGCTCTCGACGGCCGGTCACCACGAGCAGTCGGGTACCCCCACCATCCGCATCACCGGCGACGGCGGCTCCGGCGGCACCCTCGACGTCTCCCTGCACGGCAAGCCCTACCCCCTCCGCCTGCAACGCGGGGGCGGCGCGGGCACTCTCACCTTCTCCGACTGGGGTAAGGACTTCAGCGTGGTCGAGCCGGAGAAGGGTGAGACGGTCGACTACGGGAAGCAGTTGCCGACGTCGTAGGGGGCGGCGTACGGATCCTCGCGGTGACCTTGACACCGTCGGCCCCCACCACGGCGCTCGAACGTCGACGCCGCGGATATCAGGACCGGCGGAAGCTCAGTGCCGGCGCATCCGCAGGTCCGGCGGAGCCGGCCCAGCCGCTTCCTGACCGCGCCCAGTTGCCTCTTGGCCCCGCCGCGACGGTGGTGCGCCACGACGGTCGGACTCGGCGGTGCCGGACTTCGGTCGGCGTCCGGTGGGGCGGGCCCCTGGCCGACGCTCGGCGGTGCCGGACGCCGGCCGGAGCTCAGCGGTAGCGGGGCCGACTTCGGCTGGGGGTCGGTTACTTGGGCTTTCGGCGCTTTGCGAGCAGTCGGGGCAGGCCCGCCGGGACAGGGCCGCGGGTCGTGGCCGGGGACGGAACCGGTGCTTCGGACAGGCTGCCCTCCGGCAGGGGCGAGGTCGACCCCGTCGGCGTCAGGCGCAACACCCTGCACTCCCTGGCCCAGCGGTCGGTCATCGCCTCGCCGTCGGGCGCGTTGAGGCGCTTGCCCTTCAGTTCGGCCACCGCCGCCTCCCATTCCGGGCTGCCGGCGGGCAGTTCCGCGACCGTCGCCGTCCAGGTGACCAGCCGGCCGCCCTTGTCCTTGCTGCGGACGGTCACCTCCGCCGACCCGCCGTCGGCCAGCTCGCCCAGCGGCTGCTCGGCCCCGTCGCCGACCAGGCACACGCCCCCGTCGGCCCACGCGTGCCACATCGCCCGCGCGGCCGCCGCGCCCGCGCCCCGCACCCAGACGAGGCCGGACTTCTTCGTGGCCTCCTCGACGAGGGCCTGGTCGAGCAGCTCGCGTGTCATGGCGTCCACCCTAGAGCCAGCCGTTTCGCTTCAGCGTGCGGTGGATGCCGAGGCAGATGCAGACCGTGATGCCCATGATCACCGGGTAGCCGTACTTCCAGTGCAGCTCCGGCATGTACTTGAAGTTCATGCCGTACACACCGCACACCATCGTCGGGACGGCGATGATCGCGGCCCAAGCCGTGATCTTGCGCATGTCCTCGTTCTGCGCCACGGACGCCTGCGCGAGGTTGGCCTGGAGGATGGAGTTGAGGAGTTCGTCGAAGCCGACGACCTGCTCCTGGACCCGGGCCAGGTGGTCGGCGACGTCCCGGAAGTACTTCTGGATGTCGGGGTCGACCAGCCGCATGGGCCGTTCGCTCAGCAGCTGCATCGGGCGCAGCAGCGGCGAGACCGCGCGCTTGAACTCCAGCACCTCGCGCTTGAGTTGGTAGATGCGCGCGGAGTCGACACCACGGGACACCCCGCCCTTGCGGCCCGGCGTGAAGACCTCGGTCTCCACCTCGTCGATGTCGTCCTGCACGGCGTCGGCGACCGCCACGTACCCGTCCACGACGTGGTCGGCGATGGCGTGCAGCACGGCCGAGGGGCCCTTGGCGAGCAGTTCGGGGTCGTCCTGGAGCCGGTGCCGCAGCGCCCGCAGCGAGCCCTGCCCGCCGTGCCGGACGGTGATGAAGAAGTCCCGGCCGGTGAAGCACATGACCTCGCCGGTCTCCACGACCTCGCTGGTGGCGGTGAGCTGGTCGTGCTCGACGTAGTGGATGGTCTTGAAGACGGTGAAGAGCGAGTCGTCGTAGCGCTCCAGCTTCGGGCGCTGGTGGGCCTGGACCGCGTCCTCGACGGCCAGCGGGTGCAGCCCGAACTCGCTCGCGATACCGGCGAACTCGGCCTCGGTCGGCTCGTGCAGGCCGATCCACACGAACCCGCCGTCCCGGCGCACCAGCCGCATCGCCTCGTGCGGGGTCAGCGGCTTGCCCGGCTCGACGCGGGCGCCGTCGCGGTAGACGGCGCAGTCGACGACGGCCGACGGCGTGCCGGGGTCGCGGGTGGTGTCGTACGCGCCGTTGTCCGGGCGCAGGCTCTTGCGCAGTGAGGGGCGGGAGGGGCGGACCACGGCACGGAGGTCGCGGATCATCGACATGGGCGGGCTCCTTCGCGACAGGCAGCGGAAGACCGCCGGCGAACGGGTGGAACTACCCGGAATGGGGACGTCCTGACTTCGGATGTTTGGCGCGTCCACAAAGCGGGGAGCACCGCACCGTTGCGGTGGCGACTTCGCTACTGATACAGATCGGACGAACGGATCCAGACAGATCCGGAACGGACCGGTCGAAAGGATCAGGCAAGCGAAACGAAGTGCTCTTCCGAACGACGACGCGCACGAAAAGGCGGCAGCCAGCCAGAGAAGAAATCAGAGGCCGGAAGAGCGAGTGGTACTGCACGGGTGACTTCGATCCATGACAGCCCCACCTCCTCCAGCCGGTCCCTCGTAAGGGAGTCCTGTCGGCGTCGGGGTCTGACCGCGACGCACTGCGTGCTGCCCCGAACCGCCGCGGCCAGAGTAGCAGCAGCCCTCGGTGTCAAGGCGCCGCTTTGCCCGGCGCTGACGAGTTCTATGCTCACGCCATGGTTGAAGTTCTTCCTCTGGTCGAGGCCCGGTTGACCACCGCACTGGGCGAACCGGACGCGCGCGCGGCGGTCACCTTCCTCGGTACGGACCGCATCGAGGTGCTCCGCTTCCACGAGGATCTCCAGGGCGAGGACGTCGTCCGCTACGCCACGCTCGGCATGTCCGCGCACCCCATGACCGACCCCACCGCGATGGTCGCCGACCCCGTCAGGGGACCCCGCGCGGAGCTGGTCCTGTCGGTCCGCGCCGGGCTCGCCGAGACCGACAAGGTGCTCCGCGCGCTCGCTGTGCTCGCCGCGTCTCCGCAGGTGGAGGGCCTGGTCGTGACGCCGGGCGCGTCGCTGGACGTCGGCGACCCGCTGTGGCCGGGGGCGCCGTTCACCTCCGTCCTGGTCGGCGAGCCCGGCGGTCTCGTCGAGGATCTGGAGCTGGACGCGCCGCTCGACCCCGTACGGTTCCTGCCGCTGCTGCCCATGACGCCGAACGAGGCGGCCTTCAAGCGCGTGCACGGCGCCGGGGCCCTCCAGGACCGCTGGCTCGCCAACGGGACGGACGTGCGTGACCCGCGCCGCGCATCCGTCCCGCTGGACTGAACGCGTGAGGTGAGCAAGCTCACCAAGCACCGTTCACCGAGAGTCAGTTGGCAAAGGCGGTGACGCTGTCCTCCGCGGCGTGCGCCGTCTCCAGCGCCTCGGCGTCCCGCGTGAGCGCGTTCCGTCGTACGAGCACCACCAGCGCGCCCAGGACCGCGGTGACCGCCGCCACCACGAACGGGACGTGGACGTCGGTCCACTCCTCGATCTTCGGGGCGAAGTAGGGGGCGGCCGCGGCGGCGAACCAGCGGACGAAGTTGTAGCCCGCGCTCGCCACCGGGCGCGGCGCGTCCGACACGCCGAGGGCCAGTTCGGTGTAGACGGTGTTGTTCACGCCGATGAACGCGCCGGACAGGACGGTGCAGACGACGGCGGCGGTGTGGCCGCCGTAGCCGAGGACGAGGACGTCGGCGGCGAGCAGGACCAACGAGCCGCCGAGCACCCGCAGGGACCCGAACCGACGCTGCAGGCGCGGGGCGACCACCACCGAGAACAGCGCCAGCAGCACACCCCAGGCGAAGAACACGGCCCCCGAGCGGTAGGGGGTCATGTTCAGCACGAACGGGGTGAAGGCCAGCACGGTGAAGAACGTGTAGTTGTAGAAGAAGGCGGATGCGGCGGCGGAGGCGAGGCCGCCGTGGCCCAGTGCCCGGATCGGGTCCAGGACCGAGGTCCTGCGGGCCGGCTTCGGCTGCTCCTTCAGGAACGCGGTGATGCACAGGAAGCCGACCGCCATCAGGGTGGCGGTGCCGAAGAAGGGGTAACGCCAGCTGATGTTGCCGAGCACCGCGCCCAGCAGCGGGCCGCACGCCATGCCGAGGCCGAGCGCCGACTCGTAGAGCAGGATCGCGGCGGCGCTGCCGCCGGCCGCCGCGCCGACGATGACGGCCAGGGCGGTCGAGACGAACAGCGCGTTGCCGAGGCCCCAGCCGGCCCGGAAGCCGACCAGCTGGCCCACGGTCCCGGAGGTGCCGGCCAGCCCCGCGAAGACGACCACGAACGCGAGGCCGAGCAGCAGAGTTTTGCGGCCGCCGACCCGGCTGGAGACGAAGCCGGTGAGCAGCATCGCCACGGCGGTGATCAGGAAGTACGAGGTGAACAGCAGGGAGACCTGGCCGGCCGTGGCGTCCAGGCCCCTGGCTATGGAGGGCAGGATCGGGTCGACGAGTCCGATGCCCATGAAGGCGACGACGGACGCTCCGGCCGTCGCCCACACGGCCCTCGGCTGCCGCAGAATGCCGCCCGCTCCCGCGTCGAACGTGTCGTCCATGCACTTCCTCCACTCAGAGCGATTTAGTTGGTGTTTACACATAGTATGTTAGGGCAGCTAATAAATGCAAAGTGCATCTAGTTCCGCCCCGTGACCGCTTCCGCCCGGACGGGTGATCGTCCTTGACGTGGGGGATCCTGGGTAGGACCGTGGGGCCCTATGAGGGGCGAACCCAGTTGCCCGAAGTGTGGTGGCCGGGTCAGGGCTCCCGGACTCTTCGCCGACACCTGGCAGTGCGACGTGCACGGGACCGTGCATCCGGTGCAGCCCGTGATCCCGCCCAGCGTGGAGGCCCTGGGTGTGGTGGTGCACCGCACCCAGGTCCCGGTGTGGATGCCGTGGCCGCTGCCGGTCGGCTGGCTGTTCACGGGCGTCGCCTGCGCCGGTGACGACCGCAGCGGGGGGCGCGCGACCGCCGTCGCCTGCTCCGGACCCGCGCCGCTCGGCGGCATAGGGGAGATGATCCTGGTCGCCGAGGAACTGGGGGTCGGCCTCGGAGCCCGGTACGCGGGGATCGACGGGCCGGATCCCGGGCCGTACATGAGCGTGGAGAAACCGCCGCAGGCAAAGGTGCTGGCGGCGGGCCGTCCGGCACCGCTCTGGCATGTCTCCGGGGCGCCGGAGGACCGGGCCGTCTTCGCGGGCGAGGCCCGGGGGCTGTGGCTCTGGGCCGTGGTGTGGCCGGAGCAGACGGGGCTGCTGATGTACGACGAGCTGGTCCTGACCGATCTGCGGGACGCGGGGGCCGAGGTGGACCTGGTGCCCTGCGGGGCGTTGTCGCCGCGCTTGCTGGAGCCGTGACGGGCGCGGTGCGCGGGGGCCGCGGCGCCGTCGTGACCGGCCGCCCAGCTCACCGCGCCCGCTCGGGGCGCGCTGTCTGTACGTCGGCTGTATGGGGTGCCCCCGGCTTTCGGGTGTGACAGGGCACCCCTTGACGGCCGTTATCCTTGACGCGTTCCCCTCCGTTCCGGCCCGTTGGAGTCCGCGTCGTGCGTATCGATCTGCACTGCCACTCCACCGCCTCCGACGGTACGGACACCCCGGCCGAGCTGGTGGCCCATGCCGCCGCGGCCGGTCTTGACGTCGTCGCCCTGACCGACCACGACACCACCCGCGGGTACGCCGAGGCCGTCGCCGCGCTGCCCGAGGGGCTCACCCTGGTCACCGGGGCCGAGCTGTCCTGTCGGATCGACGGCGTCTCCATGCACATGCTGGCCTACCTCTTCGACCCCGCGGAGCCCGCCCTGCTCGCCGAGCGCGAGCTGGTCCGGGACGACCGGGTGCCGCGCGCCCAGGCCATGGTCGCCAAGCTGGCCGCGCTGGGTGTGCCGGTCACCTGGGAGCAGGTGCGGCGGATCGCCGGGGACGGCTCGGTCGGCCGGCCGCACGTGGCGTCCGCGCTCGTCGAGCTCGGCGTCGTACCGACCGTGAGCGACGCCTTCACCGAGGAGTGGCTGGCCGACGGCGGCCGGGCCTTCGTGGAGAAGCACGAGACCGACCCCTTCGAGGCGATCCGGCTGGTCAAGCGCGCCGGCGGCGTCTGCGTGTTCGCGCACCCGGCAGCCGCCAAGCGCGGGCGCACCGTGCCGGAAGCGGCGATCGCCGAGCTGGCGGCGGCCGGTCTCGACGGCATCGAGGTCGACCACATGGACCACGACGAGGAGACCCGGGTACGGCTGCGGGGGCTCGCGAAGGAACTGGGGCTGCTGGTCACCGGGTCCTCCGACTACCACGGCAGCCGTAAGACCGTGACCCTCGGGGAGTACACCACGGACCCCGAGGTGTACGGCGAGATCACGCGCCGGGCGACCGGTGCGTTTCCGGTGCCGGGGACCGGCGGAGGCCGGGGCTGAGCCTCGCCCGCCCACGTCCCTCACTCAGCAAGGCCTGTACCACCCCATGTTCGATCTCGCCGTCTTCGGCTCCCTCTTCCTGACCCTGTTCGTCATCATGGATCCCCCCGGGATCACCCCGATCTTCCTCGCCCTCACCGCCGGCCGCCCCGGCAAGGTGCAGCGGCGGATGGCTCTCCAGGCCGTGTGCGTGGCGGGCGGTGTGATCACCGTCTTCGGGCTGCTGGGGCACCAGATCCTGGACTACCTGCACGTCTCCGTGCCCGCGCTGATGATCGCGGGCGGGCTGCTGCTCCTGCTCATCGCCCTGGACCTGCTCACCGGCAAGACCGACGAGCCGAAGCAGACCAAGGACGTCAACGTGGCGCTGGTGCCACTGGGCATGCCGCTGCTGGCCGGTCCCGGGGCGATCGTCTCCGTCATCCTCGCCGTGCAGAAGGCCGGCAGCGTGGCCGCGCAGGTGTCCGTGTGGACCGCGATCCTCGCCATCCACGTCGTGCTGTGGCTGGTCATGCGCTATTCGCTGCTGATCATCCGGCTCATCAAGGACGGCGGCGTGGTCCTGGTGACGCGCCTGGCGGGCATGATGCTCTCCGCGATCGCCGTGCAGCAGATCATCAATGGGGTCATCCAGGTGATCAAGGGCGCGTAGAGCTCCGTACGCAGCGCCCCCGCACGGCGTGGGTGCCGTGCGGGGGCGCTGAAGACTGTGCGGTGCTCCGCGTGTCGTCGGTGTTCTGTTCGTCGTCGTCGGTGTCGTGCTCTGGGTGTTGCTCGTCCGTCGTCGTCGCGTCGTTCGGTTACGAAGCCTGGGTCTCGGCCGGTCGGATCCACAGGCGCTGCCCCACGGCGGCGGCCTGCTGCACGATCCTGTTGACGGAGGCGGCGTCCACGACAGTGCTGTCCACGGTGGTGCCGTCGACCTCGTCGAGTCGCATGATTTCGAAGCGCATGGCCTCTCCCTTCGTCGCTGTGTTCCGTAACAGTCAACGGCTTGCGTGTTACAAACATTCCCTACGCTAAAGAAATTTTTCGAACGTCTAATTACCGACCGGTAAGAGTCTTCAGGGGACTGACCGGGACCGGTTGTGTTCGCAGCGTGACCGCCGGGACAATAGAGGCGATGAACGACGACCTCGCCGCCCTCCAGGCCCGCATCGACCACACGAACGAGCTGCTCACCCGCATGCTCGCCGAAGTGGCCAAGACGCCCTCGACGCACGCCATCTTCGTGGACGCGGGCTATCTCTACGCGGCCACGGGCCGGCTCGTCGCCGGGACGGAGGACCGCCGCGCCTTCGACCTCGACGCCGAAGGGCTGATCGAAGCGCTCATCGACAAGGCGCGCCAGATCTTCGCCGACAGCCGGCTGCTGCGCGTCTACTGGTACGACGGCGCCCGCCGTCGCATCCACACGGCCGAGCAGCAGGCCATCGCCGAGCTGCCCGACGTCAAGGTCCGCCTCGGCAACCTCAACGCCAACAACCAGCAGAAGGGCGTCGACTCCCTGATCCGCACCGACCTGGAGTCACTCGCCCGGCACCGCGCCATCAGCGACGCGGCCCTGCTCGGCGGCGACGAGGACCTGGTCTCGGCGGTCGAGGCCGCCCAGGGCTACGGCGCCCGCGTCCACCTCTGGGGCATCGAGGCCCCGGAGGGCCGCAACCAGGCCGAGCCGCTGCTCTGGGAGGTCGACAGCCAGCGCACCCTCGACCTCGAGTTCTTCAAGCCGTACGTCTCCCGGCGCACCGCGCCCGCCTACGAGGCGGGCGCCACCAGACCCACCCGCGAGGACGTCCGCTTCATCGGTGCGCAGATCGCCGCCAAGTGGCTGTCCGCGCGGGGCCGTGAGGCGTTGGTCGAACTGCTGCCCGGCCACCCCTACCTGCCGGGATCCGTCGACCAGGACCTGCTCGTCGAGGCCGAGGGGATGCTCCAGTACTCCCTGCGCGGCCAGGCCGACCTGCGCCGCGCCCTGCGGGACGGCTTCTGGGAGCATCTGCAGACGCAGTACTAGCCCGCCTCGGCGACGCCGTCCCAGAAGTCCGCGATCGCCCCGGCGGTCGGGGCCGGCCGTTCCGTGTTGGGCGAGTGCTCCGCGCCCTCGACGACCGTCCGGTGCGCCCCCAGCCGCCGTGCCATGTCGTCCAGCAGCGGTACCGGCCAGGTGTCGTCCCGGGCGCCCGACAGCACGTGGTACGGCAGTGACACGGCCGCCAGTTCCGCGACGCGGTCCGGTTCGGTGCACAACTGGCGCCCGGTCGCGATGAGTTGGGCCGGCTTGTTGCCCAGCCAGCGGCGCCGCAGATCCTCGCTGTCCTCCGGCCCCTCGGCCGGCGCGTCCGGCTCGTCCAGCTCCTCCGGCGCCTCCATGGCCTGCATGGCATCCCACACCTCGGCCATCGACATCACGGCGAGCGCGTCCCGCAGCAGCTTCACGCGCTGCTGCTGGGAGGAGGAGATCTGCGCCGGCCCGGAGGCCATCAGGGTCAGGGAACGGAACGGCGACCGGTCGAGGAGCACGGCCGCGCGGGCGATCTGGCCGCCGAGGGAGTGCCCCAGCAGGTGCACCGGCCGGCCCGCGCCGACCGCCGCCGCCTGCGCCAGCACGTCCCGGGCCAACTCCACCTGGGCGTAGGCCGACTCGTCGTCCGCCGGGCCGTCCGACTCGAACTGCCCGCGCCCGTCCACGGCGACGGTCCGGTAGCCGCGCCGGCCCAGCGCGTCGTGCAGCCGGTTGAAGTCCTCCTTGCTCCCGGTGAACCCGGGCAGCAGCAGCGCGACCCCCCTGGGTTCCACCCCGGCGGCCACGGGCGCGTCGACGACGGCGAACTCACCCCGGTCGGTGGCGAGCGCGTACGCGCGGGCACCGGCGGGCGGGACGAAGGTGGGAGGCCTGCTCATGGGGGAGAGGGTAACCGGAGCGGGGTGACCGACCGGGGGCCGGTGAGTGATCCCGGCACCCGAGCACGCCGGGCACGGCAGCCGGAGCACCCCGGGCCCGGCAGCGGGGAAACGCCGACGGCCCGGACCACATGGGTGGTCCGGGCCGCCGTGACGCGCGCTCAGGCCTCGGGGGCCGCCGCGGTGGCCTTCCGGGTCCGGCGGACCTTCGGCGTCGCCTCGGCGTCGACCGCCGCGTCGGCGGACGCGGCCGTCTTGCGCGCCGTGCGTCGCCTCGGGCCGGCCCCCGGCTCATCGGTGGCCTGCGCCGGGATCTCGGCGCTGACGGTCGCCGCCGTCGCCTTGCGGGTCCGGCGCGGCCTGGCCTCGGTGGCCTCCGCGGCCTCGGCGGAGTCGACGGCGGCTGCGGCCGTCTTCCGGGTCCGGCGCGGCTTGGGCGCGGCCTCGGCCACGACCTCGGCGCCCTCCGGAACCGCTGCGGCCGTTTTGCGGGTGCGGCGGGGCTTGGCCTCGGTGGCTGCCTCGGGCGTCTCCGCCTCGGCGGCGGGTGCGGCCGTCTTCCGGGTCCGGCGGGGCTTGGCTTCCGTGCCTTCGGCGGTGTCGAGCGCGGTGTCGGCGGCCGCCGTTGCCTTGCGGGTGCGGCGGGGCTTGGTCGCGGTGACCTCGGCGGCCGTTTCGACGGTTGCCGGGGCGGTCGCCTCGGGGGCGGCCTCGGTTGCCTTGCGGGTGCGTCGGCGGGTCGGGGTCGCCGGGGCTTCCTCGACTGCTTCTGCGGGGGCCTGGGCCACCTCGGTGACGGACTCGGCCGTTTTGCGGGTGCGGCGGGGCTTGGCCTCGGTGGCTGCCTCGGGCGTCTCCGCCTCAGCGGCGGGTGCGGCCGTCTTCCGGGTCCGGCGGGGCTTGGCTTCCGTGCCTTCGGCGGTGTCGAGCGCGGTGTCGGCGGCCGCCGTTGCCTTGCGGGTGCGGCGGGGCTTGGTCGCGGTGACCTCGGCGGTGGCCTGATCGGCCGTTTCGGCGGTTGCCGCCGGGGCGGCCTCGGTTGCCTTGCGGGTGCGTCGGCGGGTCGGGGTCGCCGGGGCTTCCTCGACTGCCTCTGCGGGAGCCTGGGCCACCTCGGTGACGGATTCGGCTGCCTTGCGGGTGCGGCGGCGGGGCTTGGCCTCGGTGGCTTCGGCGGTGTCGAGCGCGGTGTCGGCGGCCGCCGTCGTCTTGCGGGTGCGGCGGGGCTTGGTCGCGGTGGTCTCGGCGGCCGTTTCGACGGTTGCCGGGGCGGTCGTCTCGGGGGCGGTCTCGGCTGCCTTGCGGGTGCGGCGACGCGCGGGGGCCGCCGGGGCCTCCTCGACCGGCGCCTCGGCCACCGGCGCTGTCGCCTCCGCCACCGGCGCGGTCTCCGCGGTCCTGCGGGTGCGACGGCGGCGCGGCTTCTCGGCCGCGGCCGGTTCCGCCACGGCCGGTTCGACGACGGCCTCGACCGTCTCCACGACGGCCTCCGGCGTCACGGTCACCGCGGCGGCGGCCGCCATCGGCTCCTGCGCCGCCCCGTTGCGGGTACGGCGCCGGCGGCGCGGGGTCCGGGTGGCCGCCGGCTCCGACGCCGTGACGGCGTCTGCGGCGGACGACGCGGCCTCGGCGGCCGGCGCCGTGGACGCCGTACCGGAGGCCTGGTCCAGGGTCGTACCGCCGCGCGTGCGACGGCGGCGGCGCGGGGTGCGGGCCGGACGCTCGCGCTCCTCGGAACGGGCCTCGGCGCGAGAATCGGGGCGTCCGCCCCGGCCACCGCGACCGCGGCCACCACGGCCGCCGGTCTCGCCCAGGTCCTCCAGCTCCTCCGCGTCGAGCCCGGCGCGGGTCCGCTCCGAGCGCGGCAGGACACCCTTGGTGCCCGCGGGGATCTTCAGGTCCTCGAAGAAGTGCGGGGAGGTCGAGTACGTCTCCACCGGGTCGGGGAACTTGAGATCCAGCGCCTTGTTGATGAGCTGCCAGCGCGGGATGTCGTCCCAGTCGACGAACGTGATCGCCGTACCCGACGCGCCCGCACGGCCGGTACGGCCGACCCGGTGCAGGTACGTCTTCTCGTCCTCGGGGGACTGGTAGTTGATGACGTGCGTGACGCCCTCGACGTCGATGCCGCGTGCGGCGACGTCGGTGCAGACGAGGACGTCCACCTTGCCGTTGCGGAACGCGCGCAGCGCCTGCTCGCGGGCGCCCTGCCCGAGGTCGCCGTGGACGGCGCCGGAGGCGAAGCCGCGGCGCTGGAGCTGCTCGGCGATGTCGGCGGCGGTGCGCTTGGTGCGGCAGAAGATCATCGCGAGCCCGCGGCCCTCGGCCTGCAGTATGCGCGCGATCATCTCCGGCTTGTCCATGGAGTGCGCGCGGTAGACGAACTGCGCGATGTTCGCGACGGTCGCGCCCTCGTCGTCCGGCGCGGTGGCGCGGATGTGGGTGGGCTGGCTCATGTACCGGCGCGCGAGGCCGATGACCGCGCCCGGCATGGTGGCCGAGAACAGCATGGTCTGGCGCTTGGCCGGAAGCATGTCGATGATCTTCTCGACGTCGGGCAGGAAGCCCAGGTCGAGCATCTCGTCGGCCTCGTCCAGGACGAGCGACTTGATGTGCTTGAGGTCGAGCTTCTTCTGGCCCGCGAGGTCGAGGAGGCGGCCCGGGGTGCCGACGACCACGTCGACGCCCTTCTTCAGGGCCTCGACCTGCGGCTCGTAGGCCCGGCCGCCGTAGATGGCGAGAACGCGTACGTTGCGGACCTTGCCGGCCGTCAGCAGGTCGTTGGTGACCTGGGTGCACAGCTCGCGCGTGGGGACGACGACGAGCGCCTGCGGGGCGTTGGTGAGGGCCTCGGGTGCGGCGCGCCCGGCCTCCACGTCGGCGGGGACGGTGACGCGCTCCAGGAGCGGCAGACCGAAGCCGAGGGTCTTGCCGGTGCCGGTCTTGGCCTGGCCGATGACGTCGGTGCCGGACAGGGCGACCGGGAGTGTCATCTCCTGGATGGGGAAGGGGGTGATGATGCCGACGGCTTCCAGGGCCTCGGCGGTCTCGGGGAGGATTCCGAGTTCACGAAACGTCGTAGTCAGGGTGCTGCCTCTTCTGTGTGTCGCGGCGCGAGGCGAGCGCGGGGGGTCTTTGACGGACCGTGCCGGGGACGTCGGCTGCCTTACGGGCGGGCCGTGGGGGGCACGCCGTAGTGCACGGGACCTCTGCCGACGCTCTAGCGCTCGTACCGCTGAGGGTGTGTCCCTCCGGTCGTCGTACGCACGGTGCCGTACGAGCCGGGAGGGCTGTCGGGTCGGAGCCGATCGGGCCACCGACCGGGCATCCTCATACACGCGGCCTGTCGAGGCACGTCGTCATCCGACGGCGTACCAGCAGGCGCATTACCACCATACCCCGGAATCGTGCACACGCGATGGCCGATTTGGTCACGTCGTGGTAGTCACAGTGGTTGACCAGGGGTTCCCCGTGTCGACGGGCGGGCTATTGTGCGCTTCATGACGAGCTCTGACAAGCCTGAGACCGCCTCCGCCGAACCGACCGGTGTCGCCGCCCAGGACTGGGCGCGGGCGGCTGCCGACCCGCACTACCGTGCCGCGGTCGTGGACCTGCTCGGCGCGCTCGCGTACGGCGAGCTCGCGGCGTTCGAGCGCCTCGCGGAGGACGCCAAGCTGGCGCCGTCCCTGGCGGACAAGGCCGAGCTGGCCAAGATGGCGTCGGCCGAGTTCCACCACTTCGAGCGGCTGCGCGACCGGCTGGGGGAGATCGGCGAGGACGCCACGCAGGCGATGGAGCCGTTCGTCGCGGCCCTCGACGGCTTCCACCGGCAGACGGCGCCGTCGGACTGGCTGGAGGGTCTGGTCAAGGCCTACGTCGGCGACTCGATCGCCAGTGACTTCTACCGGGAGGTCGCGGCCCGGCTGGACTCCGACACGCGCGAACTGGTGCTGGCCGTTCTCGACGACACCGGGCACGCCGGGTTCGCGGTCGAGAAGGTGCGCGCGGCCATCGACGCCGACCCGCGGGTGGGGGGCCGACTGGCCCTGTGGGCGCGGCGGTTGATGGGCGAGGCGCTGTCGCAGTCGCAGCGGGTGGTGGCCGACCGGGACGCGCTGTCGACCATGCTGGTCGGCGGCGTGGCCGACGGGTTCGATCTCGCCGAGGTGGGCCGGATGTTCTCGCGGATCACCGAGGCGCACACGAAGCGGATGGCCGCGCTGGGGTTGGCGGCGTAGCGCTCTGCGGGGAGGCCGGGATCGCGCGGCCCTGGGCCGGTGAGGGCCGACCGCGCGGTTCCCCGCGCCCCGGCGGGGCGCTGCGGCTGGGGCGCCGCCGTCGCAAGGCGTCCGGGCTACGCCGGGATCGATCGTCGGCGCAGACGGCGGCCCGTCGGGCGGAGCAGCAGGGAGAGAGACGCCGCCGAGACGATCGCCGCACCCAGAAGGGTGACCAGGACCGCGCCGGGGTCCAGTGCGCTGTGCGTGACGAAGTCGCCGAAGAGGGCGCCCGCGACGCCCGTGCAGAACACCAGGGGCCGGGCCGGGAGCCGGTGGGACAGGCGGCTGGCGGCGGCCCACGACAGGGCCAGGCCGAGCAGGGCTGATCCAAGGACTTCCAGGAGCATCACGAGGGGTCCCTCCCACGGCCGGCCGGTGCTTCGCGGTCGTAGCCCGTCATACCCGTGACCTGCGGAATGCAATCCTCCTCTGTGGCCGATCTGTGGGCCACACGGCGAGGCGGACGGACACGGCGGAGGGGCCGGGTGGACACACGCCACCCGGCCCCTCCGCGCTGCTGTGGTCAGACCGCGCTGAAGCCGACCTTGCGCACCGTCGGCTCGCCGAGCTCGACGTACGCCAGGCGGTCCGTCGGGACCAGGACCTTGCGGCCCCGCTCGTCCGCCAGGGACAGCACCTGTGACTTGCCGGACAGCGCGTCGGCGACGAGGCGCTCGACCTCCTCGGCGTTCAGACCGCTCTCCAGAACGATCTCGCGGGGCGCGTGCTGCACGCCGATCTTGACCTCCACGGCTATGTCCCTCCGACGGTCAGTGAAGTGCGCGACCTTCCGCGCCGTACGCAGCACACATTAGCCCGGCGAGGGGACCTGCACGCTGCGTGCGGGCACGCCAGGAGCGAACAGCGAACGGGAATTCCGCGCGAGGGCGTCAGTGATGGGCGTCGATGCCGTGCAGCGGGAAGCCTGCGATGCCCCGCCACGCAAGCGAGGTCAGCAGCTGGACCGCCTGGTCGCGCGGAACGGTGCGGTCGCTGTGCAGCCAGGAACGCGCCACCACCTGGGCGAGGCCGCCGAGGCCGGAGGCCAGCAGCATCGACTCGGCCCGCGGCAGGCCGGTGTCCTCGGCGATGACCTCGCAGATCGCCTCGGCGCACTCATTGGTGACCTTGTCCACGCGCTCGCGCACCGCGGGCTCGTTGGTCAGGTCGGACTCGAAGACCAGGCGGAAGGCCCCGCCGTCGTCCTCGACGTACGCGAAGTAGGCGTCCATGGTGGCCCGGACCCGCTGCTTGTTGTCGGTCGTCGACGCGAGGGCGCCGCGCACCGCCTGGATCAGTGCTTCGCAGTGCTGGTCCAGCAGGGCCAGGTAGAGGTCGAGCTTGCCCGGGAAGTGCTGGTAGAGGACCGGCTTGCTGACGCCGGCGCGCTCGGCGATGTCGTCCATCGCGGCCGCGTGGTATCCCTGCGCGACGAACACTTCCTGGGCGGCGCCCAGCAACTGGTTGCGTCGGGCACGGCGCGGCAGGCGAGTGCCCCGCGGGCGTGCCGCCTCTGTCTGCTCGATGGCTGTCACGCCGCCTCCCAAGGTGGTCCACATGCGGATCGCTCCGCGCGGCCATCGTACTTTTCGGTAACCGTGCTGCGCGCGGTGCGAGCGCAGAATTTCACGTACCGGACGACGGCGAAAGCCGCACCGTGAAATGCGGACAGGCCAGGTGGGCCCGCCGGAGGCCGGTCGCGGTCAGCGGTAGTCGTCCTCGTCGAGCGAGATCACACGCGCCTGTTCGACGAGATCGGCCTCGTTGGCACGGTCCGGGTCCACGTCGGTGAGCGGGTCGTCGTGGGACGGTGCGATGTCCGTGTGCTGCTCGGCTGCGTCGCCCTCCGGGGCCTCGACGTCGATCTCCTGGGCGTCCTCCGCCTCCGCGTCCAGATCGTCGCGCACGTCGGGGTCGGTGGGGTCGTAGGCCATGGTGGGCTCCCTTCCTTCGTACGTCCCTGGCACAGCAGGGGTCCACCACCGGGTGCCCTGTTTACGAGCGTAGGAGACACCGGATGCGGGCGCTATGCCATCCACGCGCCGTTCGCGTCGCCGTTCGCGTCGCCGTTCGCGTCGCCGTTCGCGTCGCGGTCAGCACCGCCCTTCGGACGTCCTTCGGAGCCGCGCCTCCGGAACCACGGCTCTGTGACGGCGAACACATGAATCACTGTGTGATCGTCTCGTAACATTGGCCCATGTCTTCGACCGAGCTGCCCTCCGTGCCGCCCACCAGCGTGCTCCCCGAGGCGGCAGCCGTCAGAGTCGCGGAGGGCGAGCGACTGCGGTCGGTGGGACTGCCCGGTGTCACCCTCTCGATCCGTTCGCGCCCGCCCGTGCGCGAGGGGCTGCCGCCCGCGCTGTTCGTCCACGGGCTCGGCGGCTCCTCGCAGAACTGGTCGCAGCTGATGGAGCAGCTCGAAGGCGCCGTGGACGGCGAGGCGGTCGACCTGCCGGGCTTCGGCGACTCGCCGCCGCCGGACGACGGCGACTACTCCGTCACCGGGCACGCGCGCGCGGTCATCCGCTACCTCGACGCGTCCGGCCGGGGACCCGTCCACCTCTTCGGCAACTCCCTCGGCGGTGCGGTCGCCACCCGGGTCGCCGCTGTCCGCCCGGACCTCGTCCGCACCCTCACGCTCGTCTCGCCCGCCCTGCCCGAGCTGCGCGTGCAGCGCACCGCCGTGCCGACGGTCCTGCTCGGCCTGCCCGGCGTCGCCGGGCTCCTCACCCGCACCACCGGCAAGTGGACCGCCGAACAGCGGGTACGGGGCGTGCTGGCCCTCTGCTACGGCGATCCCGGCCGGGTGACGCCCGAGGCGTTCGAGCACGCGGTGGAGGAGCTGGAACGGCGGCTGCGGCTGCCGTACTTCTGGGACGCGATGGCGCGGTCCGCCCGCGGGATCGTCAACGCGTACACCCTGGGCGGTCAGCACGGGCTCTGGCGCCAGGCCGAGCGCGTCCTCGCCCCGACCCTGCTGATCTACGGCCGCCGCGACCAGCTCGTCGGCTACCGCATGGCCCAGAAGGCCGCGCGCAGCTTCCGCTGCTCCCGGCTGCTGTCCCTGCCGGACGCCGGACACGTGGCGATGATGGAGTACCCGGAGGCGGTCGCCGGGGCGTTCCGTGAACTCCTCGCCGTCGCCGTCGAGTCGGGCGACCAGCCGGCGGCCCGGAGCGTCGGCGGCGGGCCGGCCGCACCGGGCGCGGGGAGCTGAGGGCCGCGTGGGACGCCACAGCCGCCGCGGCCCGGCAGCCAAGGACGACCCGGCGGACATAGCCGACGCGCGCCCGGTCCGAAAGCCGGGTCGGGGTGACGGGGAGCGCGGTCCCGAGGCGACCCCGGCGCACGGCGCCCCGCGTCCGGCTGACGGGACACCGGCGCACGGTGCCCCGCGACTTTCTGACGGGGCTCCCGCGGGCGGGGTCCCGCGTTTTCCTGACGGCACCCCGGCCCACGGCGTTCCGCGTCTCTCCGACGGGACCCCGGCCCACGGTGTCCCCCGCGTGCGGGGTGGTCATCCCCAGCAGCGGGAAGCGGGCGGTGGCTGGGGCGAGTCGGGCGGGGTGCCCGGGGGCGGCTCCGGAGCCCTGGGTACGGCTACCGGGCCCGCCGGTGCGGCCTTCAGGTCGGCCGGTGTGTCCATGCCGCGGCAGCGGCGGAGCGGTCCCCGGCAGGAGTATGTCGACGCCTTCGGCGAGGACGCCGACGTCTTCACGCCTCGCCCCGGTATCGGCGCTCAGCGTGCGGAAACGTATCCGCCGGGGTCTGGCGCGCATCCCCGTCCGCTCTCCTCCGGCGCCCGCGGCGGTGCCGCCGATGACGCCGTCGCACCCGCCGGCGGGCCCGCGCGGCACGAGGGCGGCAAAGGCCGGACCTTCGCCGGAATCGCGGCCGCCGCCGTCACCACCGTGCTCGCGGTGATCGTCGCCGGTCAGTTCGTCGACGGCCGGAACGCCGGAGCGCGGGCACAGTCGGCGGCGGGCGCGGCGCGGGCCACCGACGACGCCGCCTCGCGCGGGAACAGCCGTACGACGCCGTCCGCCGACGTCTCCGCCGTGCCCGGCGTGACGACGCTGTCGTACCAGCAGGCGATGGGGGAGAAGTACCCGCTCAGCGCCGACCTGGCCGGCTCCGGGAAGTTCAGCGCCGTGCCCGGGAGCGCGAAGGCGCCGGGCAAGGGGCGGAAGTACACCTACCGGGTCGACGTGGAGCAGGGCCTTGGCCTGGACGGGAAACTGTTCGCCGAGGCCGTGCAGAAGACGCTCAACGACGACCGCAGCTGGGCCCACGACGGCGCCCGCACCTTCGCGCGCATATCCTCCGGCAGGCCCGACTTCGTGATCACCCTCGCCAGCCCCGGCACCACCGCGAAGTGGTGCGCCAAGTCCGGCCTGGACACCACCGAGGACAACGTCTCCTGCGACTCGGCGGCCACGGAACGAGTCATGATCAACGCATACAGATGGGCCCAGGGCAGCAAGACCTACGGGAACCACATCTATCCCTACCGGCAGATGCTGATCAACCACGAGGTCGGCCACCGGCTCGGCTACGGCCATGTGACCTGTGAGAAGGACGGCCAGCTCGCGCCGGTCATGCAGCAGCAGACGAAGTTCCTCGACCACGACGGAATCCACTGTCTGCCCAACCCCTGGCCCTACCCCAAGAGTTGACAGGTGGCTCATACATCACATTGACATGCGCAGAAAGGTCATACATATTTTTGGGCATGTCGTCCGTCCACGCCTTCACGCGCGCCGCCATCGAACTGGCGCTCATCGGCGTGACCGCGCTCTGCGTGGCCGACATCCACTGTCGCTGACGCCCGCCTTCAGGCGTTCGCGTCGCGATTCTCCGCTGTCGCCGTGACCTGGGTCACGGCTCTTTCGACGACCTGACGCCCGGGCAGACGTCTGTTCACTTTCGTCTCACTCCTCGTCCATCTGTCTCACTTTCCGAGACTCGCCTTCCGAGAGGTCGTCATTCCGATGCGTCACCCGTCCGTGCACAGCGCCCGCGCGGCGTATGTTTCGCTTGCCCTGGTCGTGGCAGCGGGCGCCGCCGCCTGCGGGCCCAAGGACAACGATGCCAACGGCTCCAGTGGCGACTCCGCGCCGCACAAGGGCGGCACGCTCACCGTCCTGAACTCCGACCCCCAGACGGACTTCGACCCGGCCCGCCTGTACACCTCCGGCGGCGGCAACGTGCCCTCCCTGGTCTTCCGTACCCTCACCACCCGCAACCGCGCGGACGGCGCCGCCGGCACCAAGGTCGTCCCCGACCTGGCCACCGACACCGGGCGACCCAGCAAGAACGCGACCGTGTGGACGTACACCCTGAAGGCGGGCCTCAAGTACGAGGACGGCACCCCGATCACCTCCGCCGACATCAAGTACGGCATCGAGCGCTCCTTCGCCCCCGAACTCTCCGGCGGCGCGCCCTACCTGCGGGACTGGCTGGTCGGCGCCGCCGACTACCAGGGGCCGTACAAGGACAAGAAGGGGCTCTCGGCGATCGAGACGCCGGACAGCCGGACGATCGTCTTCCATCTGAACAAGCCCGAGGGCGAGTTCCCGTTCCTGGCCACGCAGACGCAGTTCGCACCGGTCCCGAAGGCCAAGGACACGGGGACCAAGTACGAGGAGCACCCGATCTCGTCCGGCCCCTACAAGGTCGTGAAGAACGAGAACGACGGTGAGCACCTGGTCCTGGAACGCAACACATACTGGTCCGCGGCCGTCGACGACCAGCGCAAGGCGTACCCGGACACGATCGACGTGCAGTCCGGGCTCGACTCGTCCGTGATCAACCAGCGGCTTTCGGCGTCCCAGGGGGCGGACGCGGCCGCCGTGACGACGGACACCAACCTCGGCCCGGCCGAACTCGCCAAGGTGACCGGCGACAAGGAGCTCGCCGCGCGCGTCGGCACCGGCCACTTCGGCTACACGAACTACATAGCCTTCAACCCGAAGGTCAAGCCGTTCGACAACCCGAAGGTGCGGCAGGCCATCTCGTACGCCGTCGACCGGTCGTCCGTGATCAACGCGGCGGGCGGCAGCGCCCTCGCCGAGCCCGCGACCACCTTCCTGCCCGACCAGAAGTCCTTCGGCTACACGCCGTACGACCTCTTCCCGGCGGGTGACACCGGCAACGCGGCCAAGGCCAAGGAGCTGCTCAAGGAGGCCGGTTACCCGAACGGGCTCACGGTCACGCTGACCCACGACAACGCCGACAACTTCAAGACGAGCCCCGAGATCGCGACCGCGATCCAGGACGCCCTCAAGAAGGCCGGCATCACGGTCAAGCTCCAGGGCCTGGAGGACAACAACTACTCGGACACGGTCCACAGCGTGAAGACCGAGCCGGGCTTCTTCCTCGCCGCGTGGGGTGCCGACTGGCCCTCCGGCGGTCCCTTCCTCGCCCCGATCTTCGACGGCCGACAGATCGTCAAGGACGGCGCCAACTTCAACGCCTCCCAGCTCAACGATGCTTCGGTCAACGCCGAGATTGACGCGATCAACAAGTTGACCGACCTTGGCGCGGCCGCCGAGCGGTGGGGTGCGCTGGACAAGAAGATCGGCGCGCAGGCGCTGACCGTCCCGCTGTTCCACCCCGTCTACAAGCGGCTCGTCGGCAAGGACATCAAGAACGTCGTGATCAGCGACTGGACCGGTGTCCTGGACATCTCCCAGGTCGCGGTGAAGTAGCACCGTGAGCGAGGCACTTGTCGCCACCCAGGCCCCCGAGGCGTCCGCCTCGGGGGCTTCGGGGGCTCGTCGGTTCTGGCGGCGGCTGCGCACGCAGCGGGCCGCCACGGTCGCGGCGGGCGTCGTCGCGCTGCTCGTCCTGGTCGCGCTCGCCGCGCCGCTGCTCACCGCGCTGGAGGGCCAGGACCCGACCACCTACCACCCCTCACTCATCGACTCCGCCCGCGGCGGTGTGCCGACCGGCTCCTTCGGCGGCATCTCCGGCGACCACTGGCTGGGCGTGGAGCCGCAGACAGGGCGCGACCTGTTCGCGCGGCTGGTCTACGGGGCCCGGATCTCCCTGGGCGTCGCGTTCTCGGCGACCGTGATCCAGGTCCTCCTCGGCCTTGTCATCGGCGTGGCGGCCGCGCTCGGCGGTGGCTGGGCCGATCAACTGCTGAGCCGGATCACGGACATCTTCGTGGCGCTGCCCCTGATGGTCATGTCGCTGGCGCTGCTCGCGATCGTGCCGCAGAGCTTCCCCCGGCCCGTCCTGGTCACCCTCGTCATCGGGCTCATCTCCTGGGGCAACATCGCGAAGATCGTCCGCGCCCAGACGCTCACCCTGAAGGGGCTCGACTACGTCGCCGCCGCACGGCTCAGCGGCTGGGGCGCCTGGCGCATCGCCCGCCGCGAGCTGCTGCCCGGCCTGGCCGCCCCGGTCATCACGTACGCCTCGATCCTCATCCCGGTCAACATCAGCGCCGAGGCGGCCCTGTCCTTCCTCGGCATCGGCGTGAAGCCGCCGACGCCCTCCTGGGGCCAGATGCTCACCGCCGCCGACGTCTGGTACCAGGCCGCCCCGCAGTACCTGCTGCTGCCGGCCGGCGCCCTGTTCGTCACCGTGCTCGCGATGACCGTGCTCGGGGACGGCGTGCGCACCGCCCTGGACCCGCGCGCCGCCTCCCGGCTCAGCGTCGGCACCGGGCGCAGGCGCGAGGCCGTGACGACCGGTGCGACCGCGAAGGAGGAGTCCGCGTGAACGGCTTCGGCGGCTTCCTGCTCCGCCGCACCCTCGGCACCCTGGCGACCCTGCTCGCCATCTCGGTGATCGTCTACGTCGTCTTCTACGTCACCCCGGGCAACGTCGCCCAGATCACCTGCGGCCCGCGCTGCTCCCCGGAGCAGGTACACCAGGTCGCCCAGCAACTGCACCTCGGCGACCCCCTGTACGTGCGCTACTGGCACTTCCTGCAGGGCCTGGTCGCCGGCCAGGACTACTCCACCGGCACCTCCGTGGAGCACTGCTCCGCGCCCTGCCTCGGCCTGTCCTACCAGACCGACCAGCAGGTCCTCAGCATCATCCTGACCAGGCTCCCGGTCAGCCTCTCGCTGGTCTTCGGCGCGATGGTGCTGTGGCTGCTCCTGGGCGTCGGCACCGGCGTGCTCTCCGTCTGGCGGCGCGGCCGGCTCACCGAGCGGGTGCTGACCGGCCTCACGCTGGCGGGCTGGGCCACGCCGGTCTTCGTCATCGGCCTGGTCCTGATGATCGTCGTCTGCGGCGAACTGCAGCTGCTGCCCTTCCCCCAGTACGTGAAACTCACTGATGATCCCGAGCAGTGGGCCTGGAACCTGCTGCTGCCCTGGTTCTCCCTCGCCCTCATCGAGTCCGCCGCGTTCGCGCGGATGACCCGGGCGTCGATGCTGGAGACCCTGGCCGAGGACCACATCCGCACCTTCCGCGCGTACGGCGTGGGCGAGCGGTCGATCGTCGGCCGGCACGCCCTGCGCGGGGCGCTCGCGCCGGTCATCGCGCTGAACGCCAACAACTTCGGCTCGGCCGTCGGCGGCGCCGTGCTCACCGAGACGCTGTTCGGACTGCCCGGCCTCGGCCAGGAGCTGGTCCACGCCGTCAACGTGGTCGACCTGCCCGTCGTCGTCGGCATGGTCCTCGTCGTCGGCTTCTTCGTGGTGCTCGCCAACGCCGTCGCGGACGTGCTGTACGCGGTGGCCGACCGACGGGTGGTACTGACGTGAGTCTCGTCCAAGTCACTGATCTGACCGTCGAGTTCGGCGACCTGCGGGCCGTGGACGGGCTGTCGTTCACCTTGGAGCGCGGCGCCGCCCTCGCCCTGGTCGGCGAGTCCGGTTCCGGCAAGTCCACGGTCGCCTCGGCCCTGCTGGGCCTGCACCACGGCACCGGAGCGCGGGTCGGCGGCTCGATCGAGGTCGCCGGCACCGACGTACAGGCCGCCTCGGACGGTGAACTGCGGCGGCTGCGCGGCGCGAAGGCGGCGATGGTCTTCCAGGACCCGCTGTCCTCCCTCGACCCGTACCACGCGATCGGCGACCAGATCGCCGAGGTGTACCGCGTGCACACGCGCGCGTCACGAGGAGCCGCACGCGCGCGTGCCGTGGAGGTGCTCGACCGGGTCGGCATCCCGGACGCCCGGCGCCGGTCCCGCTCCCGCCCGCACGAGTTCAGCGGCGGCATGCGCCAGCGCGCGCTGATCGCCATGGCGCTCGCCTGCGAACCCGAGCTGCTCGTCGCCGACGAGCCCACCACCGCCCTCGACGTCACCGTCCAGGCGCAGATCCTCGACCTGCTGCACACCCTGCGCGAGGAGACCGGCATGGGCCTGCTGCTCGTCACCCATGACGTGGGCGTCGCCGCCGAGAACGTGGACCGGGTGCTCGTCATGCGGCACGGGCGCGTGGTCGAACAGGGCCCGGTCGCCGCCGTGCTCGGCGCGCCCGCCGAGCCGTACACCCGAGAACTCCTCTCCGCCGTCCCGCGCGTGGACGCGGTGCGGGCGGCCGCGCAGGTGTCCGACGCGGTCGTCCTGGAAGCGACCGGCCTGCGCCGCGAATTCGGGCGTGGCAAGCGGGCGTTCGCGGCCGTGGACGACGTGTCGCTGACCGTGCGCCGGGGCGAGACCCTGGGCGTCGTCGGCGAGAGCGGCAGCGGCAAGACCACCCTCGGCCGCATGCTGGTCGGGCTGCTGGAGCCGACGGCCGGCGAGGTCCGTCACGACGGCCACGCGCGCGTGGGCGTGAACCCTGCCGTCCAGATGGTCTTCC
Organism: Streptomyces sp. NPDC051987; assembly: GCF_040680735.1. NCBI lineage: Bacteria > Bacillati > Actinomycetota > Actinomycetes > Kitasatosporales > Streptomycetaceae > Streptomyces > Streptomyces sp. NPDC051987. The sequence goes on from NZ_JBFAXI010000028.1 coordinate 60,774, forward strand.
AGGACCCGGTGTCCTCCCTCAACCCGCGGCGCAGCATCGGCGAGTCCATCGCCGACCCGTTGCGCGCGCGGGGCGAACGCGACGAGGGGCGCATCAGGGCGCGCGTGACCGAACTGCTGGAGCGCGTGGGGCTCGAAGGATCGCACTACCAGCGCTATCCGCACGAGTTCAGCGGCGGCCAGCGCCAGCGCGTGGGGATCGCGCGGGCGCTCGCGGCCGACCCGCGCGTCATCGTCTGCGACGAGCCGGTCTCCGCGCTGGACGTCACCACCCAGGCCCAGGTCGTCGCCCTGCTCGGCGGGCTCCAGCGCGAACTCGGGCTCGCGCTGGTCTTCGTCGCCCACGACCTCGCCGTCGTGCGCCAGGTCAGCGACCGGGTCGCGGTCATGCGCCGCGGCCGGATCGTCGAGACCGGTCCCGCCGACGAGGTCTACGACAACCCCCAGGACCCGTACACCAGGCAACTCCTGGCCGCGGTGCCCGCCCTCGACCCCGAGGCCGCGGCCCGGCGGCGGGCCGCGCGCCGGGAGCTGGCGTCGGCGTGACGTTTCCGCAGTTCCTCGGCGTGACGCTCCGCGGCTGCTCGGCTGCCTAGCGCGACCGAACGCGACCCGCACGGGAAAGTTACGTCCGTTCACCCCTTTTGGTGGCGCGATGGACAACCGTCCGTCGCGCCACCGCCTTGTCCGCATACGTTCGTCCCGCTGCGAGCCACCGAGCCACGGTGGCTCCCATACGGGAGATCGATCGGGGGTGCACACGTGCGCATCGGACTGCTTACGGAGGGTGGCTATCCGTATGTGAGCGGTGACGCCGGACTCTGGTGCGACCGGCTCGTGCGCGGGCTCGGGCAGCACGAGTTCGACCTCTACGCGCTCAGCCGCACCCGGCGCCAGGAGGACGAGGGCCGGCTGCCGCTCCCGCCGCATGTCGGCCGGGTGCGGACGGCCCCGCTGTGGACCGCCGGAGAGGACGGGGTCAGGTACGGACGGCGCGCACGCCGGCGCTTCGCCGAGAGCTACGGCGAACTCGCGGAGATCCTCTGCGCCGGTCCGGGCACGCCGGACGCGCCGGGCACGCCGGACGCGCACAGCGCGAACGCTTCGAACAGCGCGAACGCTTCGAACGGGGCGAACGCTGTGTACGGCGCGGGCGCTGTGTACGGCGCGAACGCTGTGTACGGCGCGGGCGAGCCGGACGCCGCGGGTGGCGTCGGCGCCGCACCCGGTTCTCTGGCGGACCGTTTCGGCAACGCCCTCCACGGCCTCGCCGACCTCGCCCGCGACGAGGGCGGTCTGGCCGGCGCGCTCCGCTCCGACACCGCCCTACGCGCACTGGAGAGCGCCTGTCGCGCGCCCGGCGCACTCCGCACAGCGCGCGAGGCGCGCGTACCCGATCTGCTCGCCGTCGCCGCCCACCTCGAACGCGCCCTGCGTCCCCTCTCCCTGGACTGGTACGGCGACGACGGCCTCGGCGCGGCCGACCTCTGCCATGCCACCTCCGGCGGTCCGGCCGCCCTGGCCGGCCTGCTCGCCGGGCACTTCTCCGGCCTGCCGCTGCTGGTCACCGAGTACGGCGTGCACCTGCGCTCGCACTTCCTCGCCCTCGACTCCGGCGCGGCCACCCCGGCCGTCCGAGCCCTGCTCGCCGCCTTCCACGGCCGCCTCGCCGCCGAGGTCTACCGCCGAGCCGCGCTCGTCACCCCGGGCAACGCGCATGCCCGCCGCTGGCAGGAGCGCTGCGGGGCCGACCGCGCCCGCATCCGTACCGTCCATCCCGGCATGGCGGCCGACCGGTTCACCGAGGTGGGCGAGGCCCCGGACCGCGCCGACCCCGGCACGCTCGTATGGGTGGGCCGGATCGAGCCGGCCAAGGACCTGGTGTCCCTGCTGCACGCCTTCGCCGAGATCCGCAGGGCGGAGCCCACAGCGCGGCTGCGGGTCGTGGGCGCCCCGGCGGGGCCGGAGGGGGAGGCGTACCTGGGGCACTGCAGGATGCTCGCCGCCCAGCTCTTCCCCGACGAGGCCGAGGGCGTGCACGCGGTCGGCGACAACCCGGTCTCCTTCGAGGAGATCGGGGGCCCGGCGGCACCGACCCTCGCGGACGCCTACGCGGCAGGCGCGGTCGTCGTGCTCTCCAGCGTCGTCGAGGGTTTCCCGGCAGGACTGGTCGAGGCGATGTTCTGCGGCCGGGCGACCGTCTCCACGGACGTCGGCGCCGTGGTGGAGGTGATCGGCGGGACCGGTCTGGTCGTGCCCCCACGCAATCCGCGGGCGCTCGCGGAGGCCTGCGTGGCGCTGCTGCGCGACCCCGAGCGCCGTGAGCGCCTCGGCGCGGCCGCGCGCGCCCGAGCGCTCGAACTCTTCACCGTCGAGCAGAACATCGCGGCGTTCGACTCCCTCTACCTGGAGATCGTCTCGCACTGCCCGGTGCGCCGGGTCGTCCTCGGCCGGGCGGGCGAGCCCCTGCCCTTCGCCGTCCCGGCCGAGGTCCATGTGCCGGGCCGGTGGACCGGCCCCACGGCCCGCGTCGCGCATCAGCCCGGACCCGGCCGGGCCCCGGGCGACGCCCCCCGGCCCGCACCGGCGCGGGCCACCTCGCGCGCGGCCACCGAGGGGTCGCTGTGAACGGCGACGGAGCGGGCGCGCCCAACGCCGGTCCGGGCGAACTCGACCGGCCCGGACGGCCCGGCGCGGCCGACGCCTGGGACGCACGGTCGGAGGAATGGCTCCTGGGAGCGGACGAGGACGGCCCGGTGGACGCCTCTGCCGCGGGCGGGCCGCAGCGAGCAGGCGAGGTCGTGCCGGGCATGCGGACCGCTGCCGAGGACACCCCCGGCGGCCGTGGTCCCCATCCGCGCCGAGGCCCCACCACCGACCCTGTCAAGGCGCTGCTGCACCGCCACCGGTCGCTCTGCGAAAGGGCGGTGGACCCCCTGGAGATCGCGGCAGGCCTCGAAGCACACGGTGTCACCGACCGCACCGCCGCCCGCTTCCGGCACCGTGACGTCTTCTCGCTGGCCGAAGAGCTCTACGCGCGCGTGCCCCGCGACGACGCCCCCCAGCCACGCCCCGAACCGGCGCCCGCGCCCCGCCCGCGCGCCGACCGGGCACTGCTCACGCTCCTCCCGGGCGCCGTGTGCGCGGCGGCGGTGACCGGCGTGCGGCTCACCGAAGGCCGCCCCCGCCTCCTGGTGGCGGCCGTCGGCGCGCTCGCCGTCGCCCTGGCCGTACGCCCGGCCCTGCGCCGCGGCCCCCTGGCCGTGCCGGCCCCGACACCCGCCTGGCGCACCGTCACCGGCACCCGGGTCTGGACCTGCTGGCTCCTCGCCTATGCCCTCCTCGGAGACGGCCTGCTGCGGGCCGCCGTGGACGGAGGCCCCGACGCCCTCCCGACCGGCGCCGCCCACGGCCCCTGGCCGGTGACCACGGCGCCCGTCCTCGCCCTCACCCTCGCCTGCGCCCCGGCGGCCTGGAGCACCCACCTCCTCACCACGGGCGCCCGCCGCAGGCTCGCGAGCAGCCGGGGCCTGGCGGAGTTCACCGGCGCCGTACAGCCGCTGCTGCTCGGCACGTTCGCCCTCTTCCTGGGGGCCCTCACCGCCCTGCTCGCCCTGTGCGGCGCGGCCCTCGGCGAACCCGCCGGCTATCCCGCGGCCCTCACCCTCGGCGCCCTCCTCCTGCTCGCCCGCCTGCTCGCCGTCCACCACGTCCCGCAGGGGCCCGCCCTCGCCGTCGCCGCCGCCACGGAAGCGGCGGCCGTGGCCCTCGTCCTGGCCGGCCGGCTGCCTGGCTGCGCCTTCCTGGCCGCCCCCGTCGACACCCTGGTCGACACGTGCGGCCCGGACGGCGTCCCGGCCCTCGTCTGCGGCGCCGCCGCCCTGGCGCTGTTCCTCCGGGCGGCCCGCACCCTCACCCGGGCCCCCGCCCACGCACCGGCGGGAGACCCGCAGTGATCACAGCGCCGATGTCCTCACCCGCCTCGGTCGGCCGTCCCGGCGGCAGGCGCCCGGCACCTCGCCGGAGGCAACCGCACCATCCCTCGAAGGAGACCACCAGATGACCACCTCCCGACCCGGACCCGGAGCGTCCGGAACCACCGGAGTCGCCGGAGCGCACACCCCGGGAGCCGCACGATGAGGGTTCTGCTGATCGGAGCCAACGGATACCTCGGCCGCTTCGTCGCCGACCGGCTGCTCGCCGACCCGGCCGTCCAGCTCACCGCACTCGGCCGCGGCGACGACGCCGACGTCCGCTTCGACCTCGCCACCGGCAGCCCCGGCGCACTCACCCGCTTCCTGGACGCGGTCCACCCGGGCGTCATCGTGAACTGCGCCGGCGCCACCCGCGGCGGCGCCCGGGAACTCACCCGGCACAACACCGTCGCCGTCGCCACCGTCTGCGAGGCCCTGCGGCGCAGCGGCTGCGGTGCCCGCCTGGTGCAGATCGGCTGCAGCTCCGAGTACGGCCCGAGCCAGCCCGGCTCCTCCACCGCGGAGGACGCCGTACCCCGGCCCGGCGGCCCGTACGGCGTCAGCAAGCTCGCCGCCACCGAACTCGTCCTCGGCTCCGGTCTGGACGCCGTCGTCCTGCGCGTCTTCTCGCCCGCCGGGCCGGGCACGCCGGCAGGCTCCCCGCTCGGCCGCCTCGCCGAGGCCATGCGCCGCGCCATGCAGTCCGGCGACGGCGAACTCAAACTCGGCGGCCTCGGAGCCCAGCGCGACTTCGTCGACGTGCGTGATGTCGCCCGCGCCGTCCACGCGGCCTCGCTCTCCGCCGCCCAGGGCGTCATCAACATCGGTTCCGGCCGTGCCGTCCGGCTCCGCGACGCCGCCGGTGTCCTCGCCCGGGTCGCCGGATACGGCGGCGCCCTGCACGAACTGGACGGCCCGCCCGGACCGCTGCGCGGCGCCATCGGCCACCCCCGGATGGACGGCGAGCACACCGGTCCGGTCGCGTACCCGTACCCGGACGGCTGCGGCAGCTGGCAGCAGGCCGACGTGCGCTGCGCCCGCGACCGGCTCGGCTGGCGGCCCCGCATCAACCTCGAAGAGTCCCTCGCGGACATCTGGATGGAGGCGGCATGTCGCATCTGACCAGCACCCGGGCAGGCGCCGCGACCACCGGCGTCCGCACCGCCGTCGGCATCCCCGGCTACGCCCACCCGCTCCTCGCGCCCGCCCAGTGGGCCGAGCTCACCCGCCCCGGCACTCCCCTGCACTGGGTCGTCCTGAACGTGGCGAACGGCCCCGGCAGCCGCCCCGACCCGCACTGCCTGGAGGCGGCCGGGCGGCTCCGCAACGCGGGCGTCCGCGTCCTCGGCCACCTGGACAGCACCTACGGCGTCCGCCCCCACGGTGACCTGGTCAGCGACGCCCGGTGCTTCCACGACTGGTACCGCGTCGACGGCTTCCTGCTGGACCGCTGCCCCACCGAGCGCACCGCGCTCCCCGAGATCCGCCGCACGGTCGCCGCGCTCCGCGCCCTCGGTGAGGACCCGCACATCGTCCTCGGCCACGGCGCCCACCCCCACCCGGGCTACGCCGAGAACGCCGACCAGCTGGTGACCTTCGCCGGGCCCTGGAGCGACTACCGCTGGTCCCAGGTCGCCGAGTGGACCGCTGACTACCCGCCCGACCGCTTCTGCCACCTCGTGCACGGCGTGCCCCTCGGCCACCTCGACGAGGCGCTGCGCATAGCCCGCTGGCAGGGCGCCGCCACGGTCTACTTCACCGACCGGACCGATCGCTGGGGCCGGGCGGACCCCTGGGAGACCATGCCCGGTTACTGGGACGAGATCGTCTCGCGGATCGGAACGGGTGTCTCGGAATGAAGAAGCCCGTGGCAGTGTTACAAGGAGAACAACCGTAGTGATTGACCGATCAACGGAGTCCCCGTGTCGCTGCCACCCCTGGTCGAGCCAGCCTCTGAGCTCACCGTAGACGAGGTCCGCAGGTACTCCCGCCACCTGATCATCCCGGACGTCGGGATGGACGGGCAGAAGCGGCTGAAGAACGCGAAGGTGCTCTGTGTGGGCGCCGGCGGCCTGGGCTCGCCGGCGCTGATGTACCTGGCGGCCGCGGGCGTCGGCACTCTGGGCATCGTGGAGTTCGACGAGGTCGACGAGTCCAACCTGCAGCGCCAGATCATCCACAGCCAGGCCGACATCGGCCGCTCCAAGGCCGAGTCCGCCCGTGACTCCGTCCTCGGCATCAACCCGTACGTGAACGTGGTCCTGCACGAAGAGCGGCTCGAGGCCGAGAACGTGATGGACATCTTCAGCCAGTACGACCTGATCGTCGACGGCACGGACAACTTCGCCACCCGCTACCTGGTGAACGACGCCTGCGTGCTGCTGAACAAGCCGTACGTCTGGGGCTCCATCTACCGCTTCGACGGCCAGGCCTCGGTCTTCTGGTCCGAGCACGGTCCGTGCTACCGCTGCCTCTACCCGGAGCCGCCGCCGCCGGGCATGGTCCCCTCCTGCGCCGAGGGCGGCGTCCTCGGCGTGCTGTGCGCGTCGATCGGCTCCATCCAGGTCACGGAGGCCATCAAGGTCCTCACCGGCACCGGTGAGCCCCTGGTCGGCCGCCTGATGATCTACGACGCCCTGGAGATGCAGTACCGCCAGGTCAAGGTCCGCAAGGACCCGGACTGCGCGGTCTGCGGCGAGAACCCGACCGTCACCGAACTCATCGACTACGAGGCCTTCTGCGGCGTCGTCTCCGAGGAGGCGCAGCAGGCGGCCGCCGGCTCGACGATCACTCCCAAGCAGCTCAAGGAGTGGATCGACGACGGCGAGAACATCGAGATCATCGACGTCCGCGAGCCGAACGAGTACGAGATCGTCTCCATCCCGGGCGCCAAGCTGATCCCGAAGAACGAGTTCCTCCTCGGCACCGCCCTGGAGGGCCTGCCGCAGGACAAGAAGATCGTCCTGCACTGCAAGACGGGTGTCCGCAGTGCGGAGGTCCTCGCGGTCCTGAAGTCCGCGGGCTTCTCGGACGCGGTCCACGTCGGCGGCGGCGTGATCGGCTGGGTCAACCAGATCGAGCCGTCCAAGCCGGTCTACTGAGCACAGGCTCCGCGACGGGCGGGGGCCGCGGGCACGACGGGTGCCCGCAGTCCCCGCCTTCGTCATGAGCAGACCGAGCCGTCTTTCGGGACCGTGCCGTCCACGAGATAGGCGTTCACGGTCGAGTCCACGCAGTGGCTGCCGCTGCCGTACGCGCCGTGCCCCTCGCCCTTCCAGGTCAGCTCGACGCCGACACCCTTGCCGAGTTCGTCGGCCATCCGCCGGGCGCCCTCGTACGGGGTCGCCGGGTCGCCCGTGTTCCCGACCAGCAGGATCGGGGCCGCGCCCGGTGCGCTCACCTCCGGGGTGTCCCACTGCCCGGCCACCGGCCAGTCGTGGCACCAGCCGGCCGCGTCCCAACCCAGGAAGTCCCCGAAGACCGGCGAGACCCTCTCGAACTCCGCCAGCCGCCTCTTCGTCTCGGCGAGCGTCGGCCGCTCCTTCTCGTCCAGGCACGATATGACCCGCTGGGAGTGCGTGGCCGTGCCGTAGTGCCCCGAGGAGTCCCGCTCGTTGTACTGGTCCGCGAGCGACAGCAGCTCAGAGCCGTCGCCCTCCTCGGCCGCCTTGAGCGCGCTGGTCAGCGTCGGCCAGCTGTCCTGGCTGTACAGCGGCAGCACGATGCCGGTGATCGCGAGGGACTGGGTCAGCTTCCGGCCGGGAGAGGCGGGCAGCGGGGCGGCGTCCAGCCTCTTCAGCAGTCCGGCGATCCGCTGAGAGCCCTGCTTCGAGTCCTGCCCGGTCGACGTGAGGTAGGCGTCCAGAGCCCGCTGGAAGCCGATGGCCTGGTTCTTCTCCTGGCCGAACGAGTCGGCCGTCGGGTCCACCACCGCGTCCAGGACCAGCCGCCCCACCTTCCGCGGGAACAGGTGGGCGTATACGCCGCCGAGTTCGGTGCCGTAGGAGATGCCGACGTAGTGCAGTCGCCGGTCGCCGAGGACCTGGCGCATCAGGTCCATGTCGCGAGCCGTGTCGGTCGTCGACACATGCGCGATCAGCTTGCCCGCCGCCTTCTCGCACCCCTTGCCGAAGTCGGCCGCGTCCTGGAGGTACGCCGTCTCCTCGGCCGCGGTGTCCGGTGTCACGTCGATCGACTCGGCGTTCTGGATGTCCTTGTCGCTGCGGCAGCGGATCCCCTCGCTGGCTCCCACCCCGCGCGGGTCCCAGCTCACCAGGTCGTACCGCTGGCGCAGCGTGGAGACGGTGGAGGCGAAGTAGGGCATCGTGGAGACGCCGGAGGCGCCCGGCCCGCCGAAGTTGAAGAGCAACGAGCCGATCCGCTTCCCCGCCCCTCCGCTCGCCTGCTCCCGGATCAGCGCCAGCCCGATCGTCTGCCCGTCCGGCTTCGCCCAGTCCAACGGCACCTTGAGCTTCGCGCACCGCCACTCGTCCCCGGGAGCGACGGCGTCCGACGTGGCCTGGCAGCGGCGCCAGTCGAGCTTCTGGTCGGTGAGGGAGGCGGGCAGCGCCGCCGAGCCCGACGCGGCGGACGTGGCGGCCGGCGACTGGCCGGAGGAGGCCTTCCCCTCGTCCTCGCCCCCGCCTGACGCCCCACCGCCGCACCCGGCCACGAGCAGCCCCGCGGCGACAGCGGCCACCCACCGTACGTTTCGCACCATGCGCCCACACCCCCACCCGGGCTCTCCGCGCCTTCTTCGCGGGAGAGCGGTCAGGCCATACTAGGCGGAGTGATCGAGGGCCGTTGCGGCCTGTGGATAACCGTCTGACCTGCGGTTCTGTGGCGCCCCCACCGAGGTGCGGGGAGCTGGGGTGCGGGGAACTGCGCGACCGTCGCCACGCAGCTGCGGACGACTAGGTGCAGACTGCCCCCGCCTTCGGCACCGTCCCCCGCAGCAGGTAGCCGTTCACGGCAGCCTGCACGCACCTGTTCTTGCTGTCGTAGGCCCCGTGCCCCTGCCCGCGGTACGTCAGTTCGACGCCGACGCCCTTCCCCAGCGCGTCCACCATCTTCTTCGCGCCCTCGTACGGCGTGGCCGGATCCCCGGTGTTGCCCACCACCAGGATCGGCGCCGCCCCGGGCGCGCTCACGTCGGGATGGTCGGCGGCGCCCGGCACCGCCCAGTCGGTGCAACTGACCATGCCCCAGGCCAGATAGTCGCCGAACAGCGGGGAGGCGGCGCGGAACTCGGGCACCTTCCGCTGCACGTAGTCGGCGGTGTACCGCTGCTTCTCGTCGGCGCAGTTGATGGCGACGTTCGCCGCCGTGATGTTGCTGTACTCGCCGTTCTGGCTGCGGCCGTTCATCGAGTCGGACAGCAGCATCAGGATCTTGCCGTCGCCGTCGTACGCCTCTTCGAGCCCCTCGGTGAGGTACTCCCAGAAGTCCTTGGAGTACAGGGACTGGGCGATGCCGTTGGTGGCGGCGGTCTGGGTCAGCATGCGGGGCAGGACGCCGGGGATCGGTTTGCGGTCGAGGTCCGCGAGGAGCCTGGCGATACGGTCCTTCACATCCTGCGGGGTGTCCCCGATCGGGCACTCCGTCTTCTTCGACGTGCAGTCCTCGGCGAAGTTGTCGAGTGCGAGCTGGAAGCCCTTGGCCTGTCCGAGCGAGCTCTGCTCCGGGTCCTGGGTGGGGTCGACGACGGCGTCGAAGACGGCCCGGCCGACGTTCTTCGGGAACAGGTGGGCGTAGACGCCGCCGAGTTCGGTGCCGTAGGAGATGCCGAAGTAGTGCAGTCGCCGGTCGCCGAGGACCTGGCGCATCAGGTCCATGTCGCGGGCGGCGTCGGTGGTGCGGACGTGCGGCAGGATCGTTCGGGAGTTCTTCTCGCAGGCGGCGTTGAACTGCTGGGTGCGCTGGATCAGCCGGGTGCGTTCGGCGCTGGTGTCGGGGGTCGCGTCCTGCTGGAAGTAGTCGTCGAGCTGGGCGTCGTTCTCGCACTCGACGGGGTCGCTGCGGCCGACTCCCCGCGGATCGAAGCTGACCAGGTCGTAGCGGGTGCGCAGGGCCGCGTAGTCCTCGCCGAACGCGGGCAGCGTGGTGACCCCGCTGCCGCCGGGGCCGCCGAAGTTGAAGATCAGGGACCCGATCCGCTTGTCCGGGTCGCCGCTTGCCCTGGCCCGGATCAGCGCGAGGCCGATGGTGGCGCCGTTCGGCTTCGACCAGTCCAGCGGGGCCTTCATGGTGGCGCACTGCCAGGAGCCGCCGGCGGGCAGCGGTGAGGGCGCGTCGCCGCCGCCCTCGGCCTCGTCGGGCGCCGGGCAGTTCTTCCAGTCCAGCTTCTGCGCCGCCAGATCCCCGTCCTGGGCACCGTCGCCGCATCCGGTCAGCAAGGAGGACAGCGCCAGGGCGGCGGTCAGGGCGGCGACGCGGATCCGGGAGGGGTTCGGCATGCTCCCATCCTGGGGTCGCGCAGGGCCACGCGCGCGGGGCGCGAGCCGTCCGAGGTACGCCCCTAGAGTGCGCCTTTGCGTGACAGCTGGTTGAAGGCCAGCCAGCCCGGCAGGACCGGCAGCCACAGCGTCAGCAGCCGGAACAGCAGGACGGCGGGGGCCGCGACCTCCTTGGGAAGACCGACGGCGATCAGACCGACGGTCAGCGTCGCCTCGACCGCGCCGACACCGCCCGGGGTCGGCGCCGCGGACCCGAGCGCGTTGCCGGCGAGGAAGACGACGGCGACGCTGGCGATGCTCAGCGAGGTCGACTGGTCGCCGAAGGCACGGATGGAGGCGTCCAGGCACATCACGAAGCAGGCGGTCAGCAGCAGCATGCCGCCGATGCCGGTGACGAGCTTCTGCGGCCGCTGCAGCACGTCCAGCATGCGGGGCACGACACCCGCGAAGAGCGACCGCACGCGCGTGCTGACGAACTTGCGCAGCAACGGCACCGAGGTCACCACGAGGACCAGCACCGCGACGGTCAGCAGGCCCGCGATGACCGTGCGGGACGGCGACAGCGAGGGGGTCTTCTCGGTGCCGGTCAGATAGCCGAAGGACAGCAGCATCAGGATGTGGCAGCCGAGCCCGAACAGCTGCGAGGCTCCCACGCTGGCCACCGCCAGTCCCGGCCGCACGCCCGCGCGCTGCAGGAAGCGCGTGTTGAGGGCGACACCGCCGACGGCGGCGGGCGCCACGATCTTCACGAAGGAGCCGGCGACCTGCGCCGCCACGGTCCGCAGGAACGGCACCCGCTCCGGCACGAACCCGAGCAGGGCCATCGCGGCGGCGACGTAGCTGAGCGCCGAGAACAGCACCGCGGCGAGCACCCAGCCCCACTGCGCGTTCGCGACCAGGGGGCCGAACTCGATGTGGGTGAGCTGGGTCAGCAGGTAGTACCCGCCGATCGCGCCGGCGATCACGCTGATCAGCGTGCGCGGCCGGACCCGCTCCAGCCGGGCCGGTTCGACGGGCGCCTGCGGCCTGATCCGCAGCACCTGGTGCCGGATCTGGGTGAGCAGGTCCTCCTCGCGGGCCTCCTCCAGCGCCTCGTCCAGAGCCCGCTTCTCGGCCCGCTGCTCCGCGCGCACCGTCTTCTTGTCGGGTTTCTCGGCTTCCTGCGCACGCGCCTGCTTGGCCTGCCGGGACGCCTCCAGGACCGCGTCCCGCTCGCGCTGGGCGCGCTCCCTGGCCAGTCTGCGCAGCGTCCCGCGCGTGGAGCGCGTCAGCGCGATCGGCTGCAGCATCGGCAGACAGTCGGCGACGGCGTCGGGGCCGAGGACACCGACCGCCGAGGCCACCGCCCGCTCGGCGCCCACCCGCAGGCCGAGGGTGGTGACCAGCTGGGCGATGTCCATGCGCAGCAGCAGCTCACCGGCCGCGATCTCGCCGCCGCGCAGGTCGGTGAGGATCACCGTGCCGGAACGATCCACCAGGATGGCGTCACCGGCCAGCCTGCGGTGCGCGATCCGGCGCGACTGCAACGCCTGCACCTGGTGCCAGGTGTTGCGCAGCAGCTCGTCGGTGATCTCCTCGTCGGTCAGCGAGTCGAGGGTGCGGCCGCCGGTGTGCTCGTAGACGAGCATCACCGCGTCGGGGCCCAGTTCGGAGGTGGCGATCAGTTTGGGCGCGTTGGCGCCGGCCGCGATCGCCGCGTACGCCAGCAGAGCCTCCTGCTCCAGGGCCTGGCGCAGGGACTGCAGGCTGGAGCGGGTGGCGAAGCCGCGCAGCGTCAGGTTGCGCCACGCCCGGTAGAAGAAGCCCTGGGCCTGCTGTTCCCGGTCGACGACCGTGACGTCCAGCGGCGGGCCGTCCTCCAGGGTGACGAAGTAGCGCCGGCCCCGGTCGCCGTTCTCGGTGTCCAGGGCCTCCTCGCGGGCCGCCCCGACCGGGTGGAAGCCGACGTGCCTCAGGCCCGCCAGCAGGGTCCGCCCGGTGGGGCGCACGTTGGGGGAGCCGACCGCGTACAGCGTGCCGTAGGCGACGGTCCAGCCGATCAGCACCGTGAGAATGATCGAGAACGGTGTGGTGTAGCCGGTGACGAGCATGGAGAACGCGTCGAGCAGCAGCACGATCCACAGCACGGACCGCCATCTGGGGCGCCGGGACATGCCGACGGCCGTCATATAGGCGATGACGGGCGCGAGGTAGCCGTGCACCGGGTCGGTGAGAGCGTGGATGTCACCGGGGGAGGGCTGGGTCAGCGCCTCCTGGATCGAACCCGGTGCGGCCCTGGCCACCCACAGGTCGGTGGCGAGGGTCACGCCGTGCGCGAGGACGGCCGCGAGCACGCCGTCGGCGATGCGCAGCCCGTCCCGCTTGATCAGCCGTTCGATCGCGAACGCGACCGGGACCAGCAGGATCGCGATGCTGGAGGCCAGTCCCGCGAACCGGATCAGCAGGTCGGGAGCCTGGCCGGTGCCCTTGTTGATGTCCTGTTCGAGACCGGAGGTGGTGCCGTGCGCGACCGCCGAGATGCCGAGGAGCACGGCGATGGCGAGCACCCCGACCATGAGCCGCATGAGGTCGGAGGGGCGGTGCACGCGCGCGGGGAGCAGCGGTTCGTCGCCCTCCACCTCGTCGGGATGCGTCTCGTCGGGCACGTGTCCCGCCTCGGCGGCGTCGGGGTCTGCTGTCTCAGGCGCTGCGGCGTCAGGGGCTGCGGGGTCAGGGGCTGCGGCCTCCGAGCCCGCGGCGGCCGCCGGGCGTGCGGTGCCGGGTTCCGCCGCGTCCGGGCGCGCGGCGGCCTCAGAGGTGCTCGCCCCGCCCTCGGAGGGCACGCCCTGCTGCTCGGTCGTCTCTTCTTGATCTCGTATCACCAGTCACCGCCCGCACGATGGTGGCATGCCCCACCGACACCCGGGGGCATCAGGGTGCAGATGCGGGGGCGCACAGTCTGCCCCAAGTGCCGCGAGAGGGCGAGACGGAGACCTGCCGCGGACCGCGCCGGTTGTCGGTGGGGTGCGGCAGGATGGGTCGAATGAGCGAGCAGAGCCTTCCCGAGGACACCCGAGAGGCGTACGCGGACGAGCTGCCCGACTACGCCGAGCGGGTCCTGGAGGTCGCCGAGCGGATCCCGCCCGGGCGCGTGATGACGTACGGCGACGTCGCGGAGTGGCTTCAGGAGGGAGGCCCGCGCCAGGTCGGCCGGGTGATGTCCCACTACGGTGGGGCCGTCCCCTGGTGGCGCGTGGTGCGCGCCGACGGGGTGCTCCTCCCGGGGCACGAGCTGGGCGCACTGGACCACTACCGCACCGAGGGCACCCCGCTGAAGGAGGCGGGCAGGGCCGCGGAGGGCCATCTGCCGCGGCTCGACATGAGGCGGGCGCGGTGGGACGGCGGCGCGGACGCGGGGGCTCACACCTGACAGCTTCCGCCATCGCGGGCCCCCGGGGGGAGCCTGTGGCCCGTACGAGGGACACCGGGGACGTCCGTGGCATGACGTACGTTCGTGAGATGTGCGGCGCGTGTGCCGCGAGGGTCTCCCGGGGCGGACGGGAACAAGCGGAAGCTCTGCTTCCGAGTGGTTCGTGGGCGTAGCGTCGGCTGCGCGTGTCCCCCTCACCCCGTGGCCACCATCGCGCACACGCGACCGCGAACCGACCAGCACACCCACCAGGACCGGCGAACCACGTGAGCTCCTCTTCCTCCACAGGGCGCCTGCCGCACCCCCAGGTGCGGCAGGGGACCCGTGGCGCTTACCGACTGGTCCGTACCCCGCCGGCCGATGTGGCTCCCCCTCGTCTTGACGCTGCCCAGCGCGCGGTGGTTGACCACGGGTCCGGCCCGCTGCTCGTCCTCGCGGGTCCGGGCACCGGGAAGACCACCACCCTCGTGGAGTCGGTGGCCGCGCGGATCGCCCGCGGCGGGGACCCCGAGCGGATCCTGGTGCTGACGTTCAGCCGCAAGGCCGCCGTCGAACTGCGCGACCGCATGGCCCTGCGCGTGGGAGCGGCCCGCGCGCCCCGGGCGACCACCTTCCACTCGTACTGCTACGCGCTGGTCCGCGCCCACCAGGACAGCGGTCTGTTCGTCGACCCGCTGCGGCTGCTGTCCGGACCCGAGCAGGACGTCGCCGTCCGCGAGCTGCTGGCCGGCCAGCCCGGCCTGGAGCGGCTCGGGCTGAACCACGTGCGCTGGCCGGACGACCTGCGTGCCTGCCTGACCACCCGGGGCTTCGCCGACGAGGTCCGCGCGGTCCTCGCCCGCAGCCGCGAACTGGGCCTGGGGCCGGACGCCCTGGACGCCTTCGCCCGCCGGATCGGCCGCCCCGACTGGCGGGCCGCGGCCGCCTTCCTCGCCGAGTACCTCGACGTCCTCGACCTCCAGGGCGTCCTCGACTACGCCGAACTCGTCCACCGGGCGGTGCTGCTCGCCCACCGCCCGGAGGTGGCCGTGGACCTCGCGGGCCGCTACGACGCGGTGTACGTCGACGAGTACCAGGACACCGACCCGGCCCAGGTGCGCCTGCTGCGGGCGCTGGCCGGCGGCGGCCGCACCCTGGTCGCGTTCGGCGACCCGGACCAGTCGATCTACACGTTCCGCGGCGCCGACGTGAACGGCATCCTGGACTTCCCGTCGGCCTTCGCGCGCGTGGACGGCCGTCCCGCCCCGGTGCAGGTGCTGCGCACGTCCCGCCGCTCCGGGGCAGGGCTGCTGGCCGCGACCCGGCTGCTGACCCAGCGGATGCCGCTGACCCGGCTGCCCGCCGACAAGGCACGCGCGCACCGCGAACTGACCGCCGCGCGGGACGGCGGCCGCGTCGAGGTGTACACGTACCCGACGCCCGGCACCGAGCTGGACAACATCGCCGACATCCTGCGCCGGGCGCACCTGGAGGACGGCGTCCGCTGGAGCGACATGGCCGTCCTGGTGCGCGCCGGATCCCGCACCATCCCGACGGCCCGCCGCGCCCTCACCGCGGCCGGCGTGCCCCTCGACATCGACGGCGACGACCTGCCGCTGCGCCACGAACCCGCGGTGGCGCCGCTGCTGACAGCGCTGCGGGCGGTGGCGACGGCGGAGGCGGGGACCCCGGCGCGCGCCCCTGCGGAGACCGCCGTGCGCTCCGTCATGGGCAACGCCGCTGAGACCGCCGTGCACGCCGTCAAGGACAACGGCACGGAGACCGTCGTGCACTCCGGCGCCGAGACCGGCGCCGAGACCGGCGCCGAGACCGGCGCGGATCCCGCCGCGGACCCGGCCGTGGAGAGCCCCGGCGGGGCGGCCCCCTGCTGGCTGGACACCGAGACCGCGCTCGCCCTGCTCACCTCCCCCCTCGCCGGCATGGACGCGGCCGACCTGCGGCGCCTGGGCCGTGCCCTGCGCGACGAGGAGCGGGCGGCCGGCAACCCCCTCCCGCCCCCCTCCGACGAACTGCTCGCGCGAGCGCTCGCCGAGCCCGAGCGCCTGGCCGTGCACGACCCCGGGTACGCGCGCGGGGCGCAGCGGCTCGGCGCGCTGCTCGGCCGGGCCCGCGAGCGCCTGACGAGCGGCGGAACCGCCGAGGAGGCGCTGTGGGTCCTGTGGAACGGCACACCCTGGCCGTCACGGCTGGAGCGCGCCGCCCGCCGGGGCGGCGCGGCCGGCCGCAACGCCGACCGTGACCTGGACGCCGTGTGCGCGCTGTTCGCCACCGCCGCCCGCGCGGAGGAGCGCAGCGGAGGCCGGGGCGCGCTGAACTTCCTCGCGGAGATCGAGGCCGAGGACATCGCCGCCGACACCCTCGCCGGCCGCGCGGTACGCCCCGACGCCGTACGCCTGATGACCGCGCACCGCGCCAAGGGCCTGGAGTGGCGCCTGGTCGTCGTGGCGGGCGTCCAGGAGGGCCTGTGGCCGGACCTGCGCCGCCGCGGCTCGCTCCTGGAGGCCGACCGCATCGGCCGGGACGGACTCGCCGAGCCGCTCACCCCGGGTGCGCTGCTCGCCGAGGAGCGCCGGCTGTTCTACGTCGCCGCCACGCGCGCGCGTGACCGCCTCGTCGTCACCGCCGTGAAGGCCCCCGCGGACGACGGCGACCAGCCCTCCCGGTTCCTCACCGAACTGGGCGTCGAACCCCAGGACGTCACCGGCCGGCCCCGCCGTCCGCTCGCCGTGGCCGCACTGGTCGCCGAACTGCGCGCGACCACCGTCGACCCGCGCGCCTCAGCCGCCCTGCGGGAGGCCGCCGCCCGCCGCCTGGCCCGACTGGCCGCGCTCACCGACGAGGACGGCCGCCCCCTGGTGCCGTCCGCCCACCCCTACCGCTGGTGGGGCATGTTCGAACCGACCGAGAGCAAGGTGCCGCTGCGCGACCGCGACCAGCCCGTGGTGCTGTCCGGCAGCGCCCTGGACCAGCTCGCCAACACCTGCAGCCTGCAGTGGTTCCTGGGCCGGGAGGTGAAGGCCGACGCCCCGGCCACC
Source organism: Streptomyces sp. NPDC051987 (assembly GCF_040680735.1). Classification (NCBI taxonomy): domain Bacteria; kingdom Bacillati; phylum Actinomycetota; class Actinomycetes; order Kitasatosporales; family Streptomycetaceae; genus Streptomyces; species Streptomyces sp. NPDC051987. Next base: position 77,646 of record NZ_JBFAXI010000028.1, read on the forward strand.
ACCGCCCAGGGCTTCGGCAACGTCGTGCACGTCCTCGCCGACGAGGTCGCGTCCGGACGCACCCCCGCCGACCTCGCCGTCCTCATGGAGCGCCTGGACTCGGTGTGGAACGCGCTCGCCTTCGACGCGCCCTGGAAGTCGGCGCAGGAGAAGGACAACGCGCGCGTGGCGCTGGAACGCTTCCTGAAGTGGCACGTCCTGGACCGCGCCACCCGCACCCCCGTGGCCAGCGAGCAGGACTTCGACGTCACCCTCGGAGCGGGCGACTACGAGGTGCGCATCCGCGGCCAGATGGACCGCGTGGAGACGGACGGCGAGGGCCGCGCGTACGTCGTCGACTTCAAGACCGGCAAGCAGGCGCCCAGCGCGGCCGAGGTGGCCCGCCACCCGCAGCTGGCCGTCTACCAGCTCGCGGTCCGCGAGGGCGCCGTCGACGACGCCTTCGACGGCGTACGGCCCGAGCCCGGCGGTGCCGAACTGGTCCACCTCAGACAGGGCGCCGCCCAGCGCGACGGCGGCGAGACCCTGCCCAAGGTGCAGACGCAGGAGCCGCTGGAGGGGGAGTGGGTCGGGGAGCTGCTGGCCACCGCCGCCGGTAAGGTCCTCGACGAACGGTTCGCACCGACCACCGGCCAGCACTGCACCCACTGCGCCTTCCGCGCCTCGTGCAGCGCGCGGCCCGAGGGACGCCACGTGGTGGACTGAACGCCGTGTGCCGTCGATCACGGTGTTTCACCGGATGTCGGTGCTTTTACCGATTGTCAGTGGCCGCCGCTAGCCTCTTTCCTCATGTCCGCCCGTATCACCGACCCCGAGCAGCTCAAGGAGCTCCTCGGCATCCCCTTCACCCCGGAGCAGACGGCCTGCATCACCGCGCCGCCCGCCCCGCAGGTGATCGTGGCCGGGGCCGGATCGGGCAAGACGACGGTGATGGCGGCGCGGGTCGTCTGGCTGGTCGGCACCGGGCAGGTGGCCCCGGAGCAGGTCCTCGGTCTGACCTTCACCAACAAGGCGGCCGGTGAGCTCGCCGAGCGCGTCCGCAAGGCACTGGTCAGGGCCGGCGTCACCGACCCCGACGTCATCGACCCCGACCGTCCCCCCGGCGAGCCGGTCATCTCCACGTACCACGCCTTCGCGGGCCGGCTGCTGACCGACCACGGCCTGCGCATCGGCCTGGAGCCGACGTCCCGGCTGCTCGCCGACGCCACCCGCTACCAGCTCGCCGCGCGGGTGCTGCGCGAGGCTCCGGGGCCCTACCCGGCCCTCACCCGTTCCTTCGCCGACCTGGTCAGCGACCTGCTCGCCCTCGACTCCGAACTCGCCGAACACCTGGTGCGCCCCGAGGAACTGCGCGCCTGGGACGCCGGTCTGCTGAACACCCTGACCGGCGTGAAACTCGGCAACGCCGACCTCCGCAAGGTCCCCGAGGCCGCCGCCGCGCGCCGTGAACTGGCCGAGCTGGTCGTCCGCTACCGGGCCGCCAAGCGCGAGCGGGACCTGCTCGACTTCGGCGACCAGATCGCGCTGTCCGCGGCGCTGGCCGGCATCGCGGAGGTGGGCAGGCTGTTGCGCGACGAGTTCCGGGTCGTGCTCCTCGACGAGTACCAGGACACCTCGGTCGCCCAGCGCGTCCTCCTGGCGGGCCTGTTCGGTGCCGGTACCGGCCACCCGGTGACCGCGGTCGGCGACCCCTGCCAGGCCATCTACGGCTGGCGCGGCGCCTCCGTCGCCAACCTGGACGACTTCCCCGAGCACTTCGCGCGCGCCGACGGCCGGCCCGCCACCCGCCAGGCGCTCAGCGAGAACCGCCGCAGCGGCGGCCGCCTCCTCGACCTCGCCAACGGCCTCGCCGAGCCGCTGCGCGCCCTGCACGCGGGCGTGGCGGCCCTGCGCCCCGCCCCGGGCGCCGAGCGGGACGGCACGGTCCGCTGCGCCCTGCTGCGCACCCACGCCGAGGAGATGGACTGGATCGCCGACTCGGTCGCCCACCTCGTCCGCACCGGCACGGCGCCCGGCGAGATCGCGGTCCTGTGCCGTACAGCGACCGACTTCGCGGAGATCCAGGGCACCCTCGTCGCCCGGGACGTCCCCGTCGAGGTCGTCGGCCTCTCCGGGCTGCTGCACCTGCCCGAGGTCGCCGACCTCGTCGCCGTCTGCGAGGTGCTCCAGGACCCGGGCGCCAACGCCTCCCTGGTCCGGCTGCTGACCGGCCCGCGCTGGCGCATCGGCCCCCGCGACCTGGCCCTCCTCGGCCGCCGCGCACGGCTGCTCGTGACGCACGCGCGCGTGGGCGACGCCGACGACCCGGACCGTCGGCTCGCCGCGGCCGTCGAAGGGGTCGACCCCGCCGAGGTGATATCCCTCGCCGACGCCCTGGACACGTTCCTGGAAATGCCGTTCGACAGCGGCCGGCCCGGACAGGGGGACGACGGGCTGCCGTTCTCGCCGGACGCGCGCGTGCGCTTCGCCCGTCTCGCCACCGAACTGCGCGAGCTGCGCCGCTCCCTGTCCGACCCGCTGATGGACGTGCTGCACCGCGTCCTCGCGGTCACCGGTCTGGAGGTGGAGCTGTCCGCCTCCCCGCACGCGCTGGCCGCCCGCCGCCGCGAGACGCTGTCCAACTTCCTGGACGTCGCCGCCTCCTTCGCGGCCGGCGACCAGGAGGCGAGCCTGCTCGCCTTCCTCGGCTTCCTGCGCACCGCCGCCCAGTACGAGAAGGGCCTGGACAACGCGCTGCCCGGTGGCGAGAACACCGTCAAGGTGCTCACCGCGCACAAGGCCAAGGGCCTGGAGTGGGACGTCGTCGCCGTCCCCGGACTGGTCAAGGGCACCTTCCCGAGCAGCCAGGGGCGCGAGAAGTGGACCGCGCAGGCCAGGGTGCTTCCGCACGCCCTGCGCGGCGACGCCGCCACCCTGCCCGACGTCGAGGCCTGGGACTCGCGGGGCATGAAGGCCTTCCACGAGGCCATGAAGGAGCACCAGCACACCGAGGAGCTGCGCCTCGGCTACGTCACCTTCACCCGCCCCCGTGCCCTGCTCCTCGGCTCCGGCCACTGGTGGGGACCCAGCCAGAAGAAGCCGCGCGGCCCCTCCGACTTCCTCCGGGCCCTGTACGACCACTGCGCCACCGGACACGGCGAGATCGAGGCCTGGGCCGAGGAACCCGCGGAGGACGAGGAGAACCCGGCCCTGCACACGGCCGGCGCCGACCAGGTGTGGCCGCTGCCCCTGGACGATGCCGCCCTGGCCCGTCGCCGCACGGCCGCCGAGACCGTCCTCGCCCACCTGGACGCCCTCACGGCCGGGACCGGCTCGGGCGTTCCCGCCGACCACGACCCGGCCGCCGCCGTGGCGGAGGACCCGGACTGGCCCCCGCCGCCCGAGGAGGACGAACCGGACGACCCCGGCGAGCCCGACGACCCCTTCGAGGAGGCCCTCCCGGACGCGGACTCCGCCGACTGGGACTCCTGGAGCACCGACCGCCCCGCGGTCCCGCACCAGGCGGTGCCGCATCAGGCAGTCCCGCACCAGATCGCGCCCGCCGAGCGCACACGCCCGCGCACTCCGGCACACGAGGACGCCCCCCTCGGCCCGCTCACCCCCGAGGAGGCTCGCGCCGTCGCCTCCTGGGACCGCGACCTCGACGCCCTCACCGGCGAACTGCTGCGCGCCCGCCGTGGCGTCACCGACGTCCCCCTCCCCGCCACCCTGTCCGCCACCCAGCTGATGCGGCTCGCCGAGGACCCGGACGGGCTGGCGCAGGAACTCGCCCGCCCCATGCCACGCCCGCCGCAACCGGCGGCGCGCCGGGGCACCCGGTTCCACGCCTGGGTCGAGGCACGCTTCGAAGAGCTCACGCTGCCCATGCTGGAGCCGGACGAACTGCCCGGCAGCGACGCCGAGATCGCCGACGAACGCGACCTCGAAGCCCTCAAGGAGGCCTTCGAGCGCACCGAGTACGCGCACCGCACGCCCTACCGCGTCGAGGCCCCCTTCCAGCTCACCCTCGCCGGCCGGGTCGTCCGGGGCCGTATCGACGCCGTCTACCGGACGGACCACGCCGAGGGCGCGGCGTACGGGACGACGTACGAGATCGTCGACTGGAAGACCAGCCGGGTCCGCCCCGCCGACCCGCTCCAGCTGGCGATCTACCGGATCGGCTGGGCCGAGCAGCAGGGTGTGCCGCCCGAGTCGGTCACCGCCGCGTTCGTCCACGTGCGCACCGGTGAGGTCGAACGACCGGAGGACCTTCCGGACCGAGCCGCCCTGGAAAGGCTGATCATCGGACAAGCCGAGTGTGACCAATCGCCCGCCGAGGATGTCGGTCCGGGCCGATAGGCTCGTGACCATGAGCCAGACCCCGGACAGCGCCGTCCGTACGTACATCGAGCAGCACCGCGCCGCCTTCCTCGACGACCTCGCTGAATGGCTGCGCATCCCCTCCGTGTCGGCCCAGCCCGACCACGCCCCCGATGTGCGCCGCAGCGCCGACTGGCTCGCCGCCAAGCTGACCGAGACCGGCTTCCCGACCGTCGAGGTCTGGGAGACACCAGGCGCTCCGGCCGTCTTCGCCGAATGGCCCGCGGGCGACCCCGAGGCGCCCACGGCCCTGGTCTACGGCCATCACGACGTACAGCCGGCCGCTCGCGAGGACGGCTGGGACAGCGAACCCTTCGAGCCCGTCGTCCGGGAGAACCGCCTCTACGCGCGCGGCGCGGCCGACGACAAGGGTCAGGTGTTCTTCCACACACTCGGCGTCCGCGCCCACCTCGCCGCCGCCGGCCGCACCGCACCCGCCGTCACCCTGAAGCTGCTGATCGAGGGCGAGGAGGAGTCCGGCTCGCCGAACTTCCGGACGCTCGTCGAAGAGCACGCCGAGCGACTCGCCGCCGACGTGGTGATCGTCTCCGACACCGGCATGTGGTCCGAGGACACCCCCACGGTCTGCACCGGCATGCGCGGGCTCGCCGAGTGCCAGATCGTCCTGCACGGCCCCGACCAGGACATCCACTCAGGCGCCTTCGGCGGCGCCGTCCCCAACCCGGCCACCGTCGCCGCCCGCCTCGTCGCCGCCCTGCACGACGAGCACGCGCGCGTGGCGATCCCCGGCTTCTACGACGGCGTCGTCGAACCCAGCCGGCGCGAGCGGCAGCTGTGGGCCGAGCTGCCGTTCGACGAGGAGAGCTGGCTGCGCGAGGCGCACTCGTACGCCACCGAAGGGGAGGCCGGACACACCACCCTGGAGCGCGTATGGGCCCGCCCCACCGCCGAGGTCAACGGCATCGGCGGCGGCTACCAGGGCCCCGGCAGCAAGACGATCATCCCGTCCTCCGCGTTGCTGAAGCTGTCCTTCCGACTGGTCGCCGGGCAGGAACCCGACCACATCGAGAAGATCGTCCGCGCCTGGGCCACCGAACGGATCCCCGCCGGGATCCGGGCCGAGATCACCTTCCTGCCGGCCACCCGCCCGTGTCTGACCCCGCTCGACCACCCCGGCCTCCAGTCCCTGGCCCGCGCCATGGGCCGGGCCTTCGGGAAGCCGATCCGGTTCACCCGTTCGGGTGGCTCAGGACCCGCCGCGGACCTCCAGGACGTCCTCGGCGCACCCGTCCTCTTCCTGGGCATCTCCATCCCCTCCGACGGCTGGCACGCCCCGAACGAGAAGGTCGAACTGGACCTCCTCCTCAAAGGCGTCGAGACCAGCGCCTACCTCTGGGGCGACCTCGCCGAGAGCACCCGCCCCGCCCCCTGAGCCCCCGGCGCCGTCCGGAGCGGCGCCACGGGCGGGGCACACTGGAAGGACCGCCCCGACCCCGCACCACCTGTTCTCCTCCCGCCCTACGTCCCGCTGAACCGCCCGCTGAAACATCCGTTGCACTGGGGGAGTTGGAAGCACCCGTGACCACCTGGACCGACCACACCGCCGACCGACCCATCTCGCTCACCGCCCCGAGCGGCATCGACCGCGCCGCCCACCACCGGCTCGACGAGGCCTGGCTGGCGGCGGCGTGGAGCCACCCCGACACCCGCTGTTTCGTGGTCTCCGGCGGCCAGGTCCTCATCGACGAGACGCCCGACGGCCGCACCGAACTCGTCATGACGCCCTCCTTCGAGGCCCCTCTCACCGAGGCGCACCGCTACTTCCTGGGCACCGACGAGGACGGCGTCAGCTACTTCGCCCTCCAGAAGGACGCCCTGCCCGGCCGCATCGACCAGTCCGCACGCCCGGCCGGCCTGCGCGAGGCCGGACTGCTGCTGTCCCCCCGGGACACGGGCCTGATGGTGCACGCGGTCGGCCTGGAGAACTGGCAGCGCACCCACCGCTTCTGCTCCCGCTGCGGCGAGCGCACGGTCATCGCCGCCGCCGGCCACATCCGCCGCTGCCCCGCCTGCGGCGCCGAGCACTACCCGCGCACCGACCCGGCCGTGATCATGGCCGTCACCGACGAGAACGACCGCATCCTGCTCGGCCGCCAGGTCCACTGGCCCGAGGGCCGTTTCTCCACGCTTGCCGGTTTCGTGGAGCCCGGCGAGTCCATCGAGCAGGCCGTGCGCCGCGAGGTCTTCGAGGAGGCCGGGGTCACCGTCGGCCCCGTGGAGTACGTCGCCAGCCAGCCGTGGCCGTTCCCGTCCAGCCTCATGCTCGGCTTCATGGCCCACGCCACCACGACCGAGGTGACCGTCGACGGCGACGAGATCCACGAGGCCCGCTGGTTCTCCCGCGACGAACTCGGCGCCGCCTTCGACTCCGGCGAGGTCCTGCCGCCCTACGGCATCTCCATCGCTGCCCGCCTGATCGAGATGTGGTACGGCAAGCCACTGCCGACGAGGAGCTTCGTCTGAGACGGCCCGTCATGACCGCCCAGGAGTACTGGAACCACAACGTCCACTACCACCCCGTGGTGGTGGACGCGGTGCCGGAAGGCTGCCGCGCCGCCCTGGACGTCGGCTGCGGCGACGGCCTACTGGCCGCCAGACTCGTCACCAGGGCCGAGTCGGTGACCGGCGTGGACCGATCCGCGGAGATGATCAGACAGGCGCGCAAGCGGGACGCCGGGAACCTCACCTTCCTGGAGGGCGACTACCTCGACGGTGCCCTCCTCGACGAGGGGAGCTTCGACTTCGTCAGCGCGGTCGCCGTCATCCACCACGCCCCCTTCGACGACGCGATCGGCCGACTTGTGGGGCTGCTCGCGCCCGGCGGCCGACTGGTCGTCGTCGGCCTGGCCCACGACCACACCCTGCTGGACCGGGTGATCAGCGGCTGCGGAGTCCCCGCGCACCTGCTGACCGCGTTCCGGCACGGTGGCGGCCAGGACCCGGCCGACATGCCCGTCGAGGACCCGATCATGACCTGGGGAGAGGTCCGGCGGTCCACCGCCCACCTGCTCCCCGGCCGCCGGTACCGGCGCCGGCTGCTGTGGCGTTACACGCTGGTGTGGGAGAAGCCCGGCCGTATGCACGAAGGCGGCCCCTGAACAGATCAGGGACCGCCCGGTGCCGGGAAGCGTCGGCGTGCCGACGCGGAGGAATGGAGCTGGTCGACTTCGCCGTCGACATCGATGTATCGGTGTCCATCTCGCCGTGGGTGCGCCCGTCGCTGGGTGACTGGCTCAACAACAAGAAGGACCAGTTCGACCACATCATCATCCTGAAGATCGACCGCATCGCGCGGTCGGTCCGCCATCTCTCGGACATCATCGAGTGGTGCGAGGCGAACGGTAAGGGCCTCCTCTCCTGCGAGGAGGGATTCGACCTCTCGAAGCCGTGGGGCAAGACGATCGGCAAGATCCTGGCCGTGGTCGCAGAGGCCGAGCTGGACGCCATCAAGGCCCGCAACAAGGCTTCCCGGGAGACCATGCGGAAGACCGGCCGGGCGACGCGGGCTTCACCCTGGAACTCGACCCCGAGTACGGCCCGACGCTGATCGAGATGATCCGGCGCGGAGTGCACTTCGCTGCGCTGGGGTGGGCTGACCGCCAGGGCCATGCAGCCTTCGACCCTGGGAAGCCGGCCGCTCTGCTGGGCAAGGAGGGCAAACCCCTGTCCGACCAGAGCACGACCAACGCGGTGAGCACCGGTACCGCAATGCACAAGACTCCTGTGCCGGCGGCGGTGGGTGCCGGGTCAGGCGCTTGCTCAGCGGTGGCCTCCCTGGGGAGGCGTCGTCGGGATGGCGGGGGAAGCCGTGGTCTGAGGCGCGGGCGGGCTTGGTGAATGCGAGGGGGTGCCGGCGGGATCTGAAATGCCGTACCTGACGGCGAGCAGTACACAAGCAGCAGCCGCAGCCAGGCCGAACAACACAGTGACGGTCCGGCGAGAGGGGAGGAAAGACCATCTGGGCCTGACGGGAAGGGCGGCTGGCCGCAGGTCTTTCACGCCAACGCTGTTGGCGCGGGCTTCCAGGGCGTCGCGCAGTCGTTGTTCGATCGCCTCGTTGCGGATCTGGCTGCGCTTCATCGCCGGAGCTCCGCAAGCCGCCGGCAGCGGGAGGGACGGGAGCGCGGCTGAGAGGGGTGCTCGGTCATCGAGGGATCTCCAGGTGTCTGCCGAGAGCGTCCAGGGCCCGGCTGGCGGTTGATTTGACCGTGCCGCGGGAGATGTTGAGGGTGTCGGCGATCTGGGCTTCGGTGAGGTCCGACCAGTAGCGCAGGACCAGGACCTCGCGCTGCCGGCGGGTGAGACGCTGCAATGCGTTGAGCACTTCTTGATGGGTCTCGGCAGGGAGCACGTTCTTGTCGGCGGGCGGGGCGTGGTGTTCACGCTCAGGAATGTAGGCGCGTGCCGTACGGCGTCGGCGCAGCACCGAGCGTGCCGTGTTGACCACACTGGTTCGTATGTACGCCTCGGGGTCGTCCAGGTCCGAGAGCCGACTGCCGTGGCGGCGCAGGAGCGCGGCGAAGGCATCCTGCACCACGTCCTCCGCGGTTGGAAGGTCGTCCACCAGAAGCAGGGCCAGCCGCACCAGTGCCAGGCGGCGATGCTGGTAAAGCGCGCTGAAGTCGTGCCCGTCCCCGGCTGTCGCTGTGGTGAGGGAGACGGCTTTGAACAGCGTTCTCCCGCCGTCCTTCCGGCTCGAGGTCGAACGCAGGGCGAGTCTGTACTGGGCTCGGCGTATCAGATCCACTGCGCCGCTGAACAAGGGGTGCACCGGCTTGTACATGCTCCGCCGCCAGGCGAGCGACGGTGCGGCGGCTGGGATTGTCGCTGTTCTCATATGTCTCCTGGACGTCGCGGTGCCGGTCCGTTCCGTCCGGGGCCCCGGACGGAACGGACCGTGCTGCCGGGCCTGAGCCGTGCAGCGTGCATTCACGTGGTGCCGCGGTACGACCGGGGGTCGATCAGCGGGGCCGGAACGCTGAGGAGGCTCAGTGGGCGGGAGTCGCGGACGACACCGCGCAGACGGGGGCTCCTCCGGGGCAGGGCGGAGCGGTCTGGGCGGGCTTCGCGTCCGACGGGACGTCCGTCTCCGTGCTGTGTTCGAGCGTCTGGGGCCTGGAGGTCTCCGCCGAGGCGGATGCGGCCTGCGCCGTGAAGACCCCGCCGAGGGCCAGCGCGACACCCGCAACCGAGATGCCCAACGTGGCGCGAGCCCGGTTTGAACGGACCCTGCGGGCAACGGTGTGGCGTAGTGACATTTTCGATCCTCGAATCGTCGGTTCTGGTCTGTTGGCCGGCCGTCCGTCATGGGTGGCTTCCCGTGCGGCGGCCCTCTGCTGGAGGCGCATCCACCCCGACAGACGTCCGAAGCCCCTCGGGGTTGCCGGTCGAACGAGACAGCTACGGGGAAGTTCAGTGATCTGCGTCACTGGGCTTCGTTGCCATGTCCCAAGCCGACACGAGAGCCCACAGCACAGGCCTTTGTGCGTCCCGAACCAGGAAAGGCGGCCACGGTCCGCCGCCAGTGTCCGCTTGGACTTCCTTGGAGGCTTTCGTGACCGCAGCTCAGCTCTGGAGTGCGGTGCTCGCGAGCCGGGTCAGACCTGCGTGCATCACTGCGGTTTGCCGGGGGCGGCCCCTGGTCCTGCCGCTGCGGTCTCCCCGGGGCACACAAAACCCCCGATCAGCGTCAGGCCGGTCGGGGGCTGCGTCTCGCGAGGGTCAGACGCCGAGCGCCTGCTTCACCTGGGCAAGGCTCGGGTTCGTCATCACGACCTCAGTGCCACCGCTGGAAGGAACTACCTGAACCGTCGGGACCGTCTGGTTTCCGCCGTTCGCCTTCTCCACGAATGCGGCCGACTCCGGGTCCTGCTCGATGTTGATCTCGGTGTACGCGATGCCCTCGCGGTCCAGCTGGCTCTTCAGCCGGCGGCAGTAGCCGCACCATGTGGTGCTGTACATCGTCACAGTGCCCTGCATCTCGCTCGCACTCCTTCGGCAAGGTCGGGGAAGTCCTCCGGGTGTGGAACGTACGCGACCCGTCGGCCATTCCCGCAGCACGGGCGCCCTCCGGCACCTGCCGCATTAGTACGACTGCCGTCGGTCGCCTGTGGACAACCGGCACAGCCGTCTCGGGCGACCTGGCAGCATGGCCATGTGACAGCAGCAACGCACTCCTCCCTCTTCCCGCCGGTACCGGACTCTGCCGACGCGGTGCTCGAAGGGCTCGACCCCGAGCAGCGCGCGGTGGCGACCGCCCTGCACGGGCCCGTGTGCGTGCTGGCCGGAGCCGGTACCGGCAAGACCCGGGCGATCACCCACCGGATCGCCTACGGGGTGCGGGCCGGCATCCTCCAGCCGTCCAGCGTGCTCGCCGTCACCTTCACCAACCGCGCCGCCGGGGAGATGCGCGGCCGGCTGCGCCAGCTCGGCGCTCAGGGGGTGCAGGCCCGCACCTTCCACTCTGCCGCGCTGCGCCAGCTCCAGTTCTTCTGGCCGAAAGCCATCGGTGGCTCGCTGCCCCGGCTCGTCGACCGCAAGATCCAGCTCGTCGCCGACGCGGCCGCCGCCTGCCGTCTCCGGCTCGACCGGGGCGAGCTGCGGGACGTCACCGCCGAGATCGAATGGTCCAAGGTCACCCGGACCGCCCCTGCCGACTACCCGCTCGCGATCGTGAAGGCAGGCCGGGAGGCGCCCCGCGACCCGGCCGAGGTCGCCCAGCTCTACTCGGTCTACGAGGACCTCAAGCGCGACCGCGCGGTCATCGACTTCGAGGACGTCCTGCTGCTGACGGTCGGCATCCTCCAGGACCGGCACGACATCGCCGAACAGGTCCGCGCCCAGTACCAGCACTTCGTCGTCGACGAGTACCAGGACGTCAGCCCGCTCCAGCAGCGGCTGCTGGAGCTGTGGCTCGGCGACCGCGACAGTCTGTGCGTGGTCGGTGACGCCAGCCAGACCATCTACTCGTTCACAGGTGCAACCCCCGACCACCTGCTGGACTTCCGGACCCGCCATCCGGGGGCCACCGTCGTCAAGCTGGTCCGCGACTACCGCTCCACGCCCCAGGTCGTCCATCTGGCCAACGGTCTGCTGGCGCAGGCCCGTGGCCGGGCCGCCGACCACCGCCTGGAGCTGATCTCCCAGCGCCCCGCCGGACCCGAGCCCGTCTACACCGAGTACACCGACGAGCCCGCCGAGGCGGAGGGCGCCGCGCGCCGCATCCGTGAACTCGTCGACGCCGGGGTGCCGGCCGCGGAGATCGCCGTGCTGTTCCGCACCAACGCCCAGTCCGAGACGTACGAGCAGGCCCTCGCGGACGCCGGGGTGCCCTACCAGCTGCGCGGTGCCGAGCGGTTCTTCGACCGGCCCGAGGTGCGCAAGGCGGGCGTCGCCCTGCGCGCCGCGGCCCGCTTCGGTGGCAACGACGCGCTGCTCGACGACACCGTCGACCTGCCCTCCCAGGTGCGTGCGGTCCTCTCCGGCGAGGGCTGGACCACGGAGCCCCCGGCCGGCTCGGGCGCGGTCCGGGAGCGCTGGGAGTCGCTGGCCGCCCTGGTCAATCTGGCCCATGACGTCGCCGTCGCGAGGCCCGCCGCCACCCTCGCCGACTTCGTCGCCGAACTCGACGAGCGCGCGGGTGCCCAGCACGCCCCGACCGTCCAGGGCGTCACCCTCGCCTCCCTGCACTCGGCAAAGGGCCTGGAGTGGGACGTCGTCTTCCTGGTCGGCGTCGCCGAGGGCATGGTGCCGATCACCTATGCGAAGACCGACGAACAGGTCGAGGAGGAGCGCCGTCTCCTCTACGTCGGAGTGACCCGCGCCAGGGAACGGCTCCATGTCTCCTGGTCCCTCTCCCGCACCCCCGGTGGCAGGCCGGGTCGCAGGCCCAGCCGTTTCCTGGACGGCCTGCGCCCCGGCTCCACCGGCACCGTCGGCCGTGGCGGCAGCGCCGGGGGCGCGGGCGTCGAGCGCGGCTTCGCCGGCGGCTCCCCGGCCGCTCCCCGGCGCACCCAGCGCGCCCCCGCCCGCTGCCGGGTCTGCGGACGCACGCTGACCGACGCGGGCGAGATGAAACTGATGCGCTGTGACGACTGCCCGTCCGACATGGACGAGGGCCTGTACGAGCGGCTGCGCGCATGGCGGGCGGACCAGGCCCGGCTCAGTGGCCAGCCGGCGTTCTGCGTCTTCACCGACAGGACGCTGATGGCCATCGCCGAGAGCGCCCCGGACGACGACCGGGAGCTTGCCCGGATCCCCGGTGTCGGGATGCGCAAGCTCAGCCGGTACGGAGCCGATGTTCTGGCCATCTGCGCAGGCCAGGAGCCCGAGGCGGCGGAGGCGGGGGAGTGATGAGAACTCGTCGGAAAAATAGTTTGCGCATGCCCCGGCAATCCCCATAGGTTCTAGGCACGGAAGCGGCGGCCTTCTCGAAGGCCCGGTTCCGTGTTGTACTTGCATATCCGAGCGGATCGGCTCAACACCGGTCCCCTAGACGCCGAGAGGAGGCGAGTCCAGTGATCAGCATCGAGACCAACATCAGCGCGGCCAAAATGACCGATCTCTCGGCCGTCTCCGTGTGCATGCTCGGCGTCTCCACCCTGGGCACCGGTCTGTCCGGCATTTCTGCCGTGCGTCCGGCGTCCTCCGTTTCTCTCGCGGGTCTCCCTGTCCGTGAGCGCAATGAGCGACCGACCAAGGCACTGGAAGCAGTAGTGGCACAGGCCCAGGCCTATGTCTTTACGGCAGCCGGTGCCGGAAGCCGGAAGCAGACGACGCAGCACCACCTGATGTGGGCCTTCCGTGGGCCAGAACCCTGGAGTGATCCAGCCTGATCTGTCAGGCCGGCGCCTTCAGGGCCGCGGAACCCCATCCGGGATCCGCGGCCCTTCTGTTTTGCCCGACCACGTGGGCAGAGCGAGCGAAGGAGCCTCGGGGCAAGAGCAGAACCCGGTACCAGCCGCCAACCGGTCTCACCCGACCGGCACGACCAGACGAGGAAGAACAGCCGTGCAACTCGAAGCGCACGCCCCGTCCGTACCGCCTTCCGAAACGATCCCCCCGCCCGGCCTCACGGAGGACTCCACCTTGACCCCGCTCAGCCCGCTCACCGCGCTCACCGCGCTCGACGACGCCATCGAGAACCTCGGCGTACCCGTCCCCTGCCGCTCCTACGACCCGGAGGTCTTCTTCGCCGAGTCGCCGGCGGACGTCGAGTACGCCAAGTCCCTCTGCCGCACCTGCCCGCTGATCGAGGCCTGCCTCGCCGGGGCCAAGGAGCGGCGCGAGCCCTGGGGTGTCTGGGGTGGCGAGCTGTTCGTCCAGGGTGTCGTCGTCGCCCGTAAGCGGCCGCGTGGCCGCCCGCGCAAGAACCCGGTCACGGCATGAACATCCACGGAACGATCGACCGCCCTCTCACGCACGACCCCAAGAAGCAGGCCCCGATGAAGCCGTCCACCAGCGAGCCCGCAGGCTCCGCGATCCCAGACTTCACCACCGCCGGTACCGCCACCGGCTCGCGTCAGAACAGGACCCGAGAGATGCAACTCATCCCAGAAGCCCTGGCTCGTGCGCATATGCACGAGCGACTGCACGAGGCCGAGCAGGAACGCCGGGCCGTGCGCCTGGCGACCGCTCGCCGGATGCAGCGCCGGGCCGAGCGCGCCTCGATGCGCGCCCGCCGTGCGCTCGCCATGGCCCTGATGCAGTGACCCAGCACACCTGAAGCGGTGGCCTCCCGAACCCCGGGAGGCGAAAACTTCCCCGCGGGGGCCGGTCCGGCCGAACGGACCGGCCCCCGCGGTGCGTTGTGCCCTCGGATCCGTGGTGCGGAGTTATCGTCGCCTGGTGACGAGTCTTTCCGGAGGCAGTGATCACGGCGGTTCCGCCACGGAGCCCCACCCGCTGGTGTGCGCCCGCTGCGGCAGCCCGGCCGACGTGACCGGCGGCCCCCCGCCCGCCACCTGGACCTGCTCCGTGGAGAACGGCCTCCGCCAGTTCTTCTGCGACACCTGCTCCAGGGACAACCTCAGAGCGATCGAGGGCAGGCTCGACTCGTCCTGGTGGTGAACTCGGCCCCCTTACTGAGCCTCCACGGCCTCCTCAGTCCCTTCGGCCTCTTCGGGCTGTCCGGGCTGTCCGGGCTCTTCGGACACGAACCCGGGCAGCCATGCCTCCAGTTCCTCCCGCAGCCGGACCGTCGCACCCAGTTGGCACAGCACGCCGATGGTGCTCAGGGTCACCCGGTGTATCAGCAGGTAGGCGGGTGGCAGATTGAGCTGCTTGCCCAGCTGGTGGGCGGGGTTGCGGGGGTCGGCGATGCGGGCCGCCTGGCTGCGCATCCAGGTGCGGGTGAAGGTGAACTCGTCGACCTGGGCCGGTTCGATGATCGGCACCAGGTAGTCCAGGACGGCGTCGGGGTCCAGCTCTATGGAGTCCTTGACGAACCCCTCCTCGCGCAGCAGCTCGTAGACCGCCTCCGCGTCGCCGTCCAGCGTCATTCGCAGGGAGTCGCCGATCGGGCTGGGCAGGCCGCCCGCGAGCCGGTCGACGGTGCCGAAGTCCAGCACGCCGAGGCGCCACTCCTCCTCGTCCTCCGGTTCACCGGGCAGCAGCCGGAAATTGCCGGGGTGCGGGTCCGCGTGCAGCAGGCCCGTGCGGGCGGGGCCCGAGAAGAGGAAGCGGGCCAGGAGCTGACCGGCACGGTCGCGCTGTTCCTGCGTGCCCGCCGAGATGATCTCGGAGAGCGGTATTCCGTCGATCCACTCCGTGACCAGGACCTGGTCGCACTGGTGCACCACCGCGGGCACCACCACGTCGGGGTCGCCCGCGAACTCCGCCGCGTGCGCCGCCTGGGCCTGCGCCTCCAGGGAGTAGTCCAGCTCCTCGGAGACCCGGTCGCGCAGCTCCGCGATCAGCGGCTTGATGTCCATGCCGGGGATCAGCGGTCCCAACAGCCGAGCGAAGCGGCTGAGTTGTCCAAGGTCGGACAGGAGGGCCTCGCCGGCTCCCGGATACTGCACCTTGACCGCCACCGTCCGGCCGTCCTGCCACACCGCCCGGTGCACCTGGCCGATCGAGGCCGCCGCCGAGGGCTTGTCCTCGAATTCGAGGAACAGCTCCCGCCAGTCCTCGCCGAGACGCTCGGTGAGCACCGAGTGCACGGTGCGGGTCGGCATCGGCGGTGCGGCGTCCTGGAGCTTGGTGAGCGCCGCCCGGTAGGGGCCGGCGACTTCCTCCGGGAGGGCCGACTCGAAGACGGACAGGGCCTGCCCGAACTTCATCGCCCCTCCCTTCAGCTCGCCGAGGACCTTGAACAACTGCTCCGCGGTGCGCTGTTGCAGCTCGCGGCCGACGATCTCCGCGGACTCGCCCACGATGCGCTTGCCCAGACCCCAGGTCGCCCGGCCGGCGAAGCCGAGCGGGAGCGCGGCGAGCTTGGCGGTCCGGGTGACCGCCTTCCGGGGAAGATCAGACATGCGCCCTCCAAGTCCCAGTCGGCCGTGCCGCGTCCGCGTGCTCTCGTCGCTCCGCCGACGGCCGTTGCTCCACCATTGTCGCGTGTGGATCCGCGTTGGTTGAGGAGTGTTCCCCTTTAGCTTTCTCCGCCGCTCCGCAGGGGCATGCGGGGTGCGGCCAGACCGGCCGCGCGTGCCAGTGCAGAACCGGTACGGACGCCTCCCAGCGCACCCCCGTGCCGGCCGGCGACTCCCCGTCGAGGAAGGCCAGGGCGTGCGCGGCGGCCAGCCCGGCCACGGCCGCCGCCAGCGTCAGATCGCAGGCGCCCACGCGGCGGGCCTGCCCGGAGCGCCACTGGGCGATCAGGCGCGGCCAGGCCGGATCACGGTCCGTGCGGTGCTCGTGCAGACAGCCGGCGCAGCCCGTCCCGCCGGGGAGGACGAGGGGGCCCACCACACCGGTCCCTTCCACGACACCCGTGTAGAGGTGAGGAGTCCCCGAGGCCAGCAGCGGTTCGGCGGCGCGTGCGTCCGGGGCGTGCACCAGCACGTCGTCGCGCGGGGCGATGACCACCAGCGCGAAGCCGGGCTCCGGCGCGGAAGCCGCGGTGCGGCGGGGCGGGCGGTCGGGGGCCACCCGGCGGACGACTCCGCGCGCGGCCTCGTCGCGGCGCTCGCCGATCGCCTCCGCGGGCAGCCCGCCCGGTGCCACGTCCCACGGCCGGACCCGGCCCACGTCCCGGACGTCGACCTCGCCGACGCCCGCGCCCGCCAGCAGCGCGGCCAGCGTGACACCGACCCGGCCCGCGCCCTGGACCTGAACCCGCAGCGCCCGCCGGGCCGCCAGCCGGCCGATCGCGCCGCCCGGCTCCGCGGTGGTCAGGGAGAGCGAGGCCAGATCGGGGCGCAGCCGCTCCAGCACCTCCTCCTTCTCGCGCAGCGCCCGCGCCGCCGGTCCGCCGCCCTGTGCGTCGTCCACCAGCCCGGCCTGGGACAGTCGCGCCACCAGAGCGTCGACATGCCCGTCCGGCAGGTCCATGCGGCGCCCCTCCTCGCGCAGCAACGGCAGTCCGCGGACGCCGTCGAGCAGGTCCAGGAAGCTGCCGGTCGCCGTGTCCATCGGCCCCAGTGTCATCGCGTGCGCGGGAGTCATCCCGAACTGCACGGTGTTGAGATCGCGCCAGCCGCGCCGCAGCGCGGGCTTCACCAACGGATGCATGACAGGCCCCCGTAGCCGTCGAAAGGTCACAGAACGTCCTCGTGTGCCGGTGGAGCAGGTCACGCTCCGCCGACAAGTGCCAGCATGCCCGGCGCGCAAGGCGGCCGCCGAAAGTTGTCCACAGGCGGTGGGTATTCGTCGTACAAATCAGACGCATGGATGGGGGATCGGCATCGAACCGTCCCGGACCCGGGACTTCCCCCATGTGCAGCGGGTAACGTCGGGGCGTGCCCGCCGACCCACTGCACCGCGCCGGAATGTCACAGCGCAGCACGACGAGCCAGCCGCCCAGCGGCTTGGGGGCGAGCGCGATCGAGGTTCGCAGAAGCGCCCGGCGCCGCCGGACCGTTTCCGCATACCGCGAGGGCGATCGCACCGTCGTGCTGATCCCTGCCCGGATGTCCGAGGCGGAGGAGAAGCGCTGGGTGACCGTCATGCTCAACAAACTCGCCGCCCAGGAGAGCAAGCGAGCGCTGGGCGACACCGAACTGGCCGAGCGCGCCGAGCGGCTGTCGGCCCAGTACTTCGGCGGCCGGGCCCGCCCCGTCTCGGTGCGCTGGGTCACCAACCAGAACACCCGCTGGGGCTCCTGCACCCCGGCCGAGGGCAGCATCCGCCTCTCGCACCGGCTCCAGGGCATGCCCGAGTACGTCATCGACTACGTGCTCTGCCATGAGCTGGCGCACCTGCTCGTGCCGGGCCACGGTCCCCGGTTCTGGCGGCTGCTGGAGGCGTATCCGCGCACCGAGCGGGCCCGTGGCTACCTCGAAGGGGTGGTCGCTGCCGACCGGCTTCCCCAAATGCCCGGCGCGCGCGATGAGTGACGAACGCCGGGGACGCTCCCTCCTGGGCCGCTGAGCGCGGTTGTGTACCGGGTCTGTACCGACTTCATCCGATGTCCGAGTTAGCCGTTAGCCTGGCGCGACGCACTCACATTCGGGATGGGGGACGGTCGTAACGCATGGCCAGGGAATTCCAACGCGGCCACAAGGCCAGGATCAGTGACCTCACGGCGGGCACGGATCTGTACGTAGGCGTGCAGATCTCCGGCCCCGGACTGACCTTCGACATCAGCTGCTTCGGCCTCGACGCCGACGAACGGCTGTCGGACGACCGGTACTTCGTCTTCTTCAACCAGCCGAAGTCGCCCGAGGAGTCCATCCAGCTGCTGGGCGCGCAGGCGGGCGACACGGAGTCCTTCCGGGTCACGCTGGACCGGATCCCGCCGCAGATCCACAAGCTGGCGTTCACCGCGACCATCGACGGTGCCGGGCAGATGTCGCAGGTCGGGCCCGGATACCTCCGGATCGTCGCCGGTGGCGAGGAGGTGGCCCGGTACTCCTTCACCGGCTCGGAGTTCTCCACCGAGCGCGCCGTGATGCTCGGCGACCTCTACCTGAAGGACGTGTGGCGCTTCGCCGCCGTCGGCCAGGGCTTCGACGGCGGTCTGGAGGCGCTGCTGAAGAACTTCGGCGGCGAGGTGCTGGAGGAGGAGGCGCCCGCCGCGCCGGAACCGCAGCAACCGCAGACCGGGTCCGCGCCCGGCTTCGCGCCGCCCGCCTTCGGGGTGCCCGCCGCGCCCGCGCCGTCCCCTGCGCCCATCCCGCCTGCCGCCCCCGTCCCCCAGGGCTTCACCCCGCCGCCGGCCCCCGGCCCGGTGCCCGCCTCGAACGTGCACCATGCGCCCACCGTCATCGCCCCGCTCGCGCCCGGCACCGTGCCGCCCCCGGCCCCGGCGCCCGCGCCCTACGGCCAGCCGCCCGCCCCGCCCGGCTACGGCCAGCCCCCGGCGCCCCCGCAGACTCCGGGCCCGCCGCCCGGATACCCCCAGGCACCCCAGGCCCCGGCCCCGCCCCCGGGCTACGGCCAGCAGCCGCCGTTCGGGCAGGTCCCCGGACAGCAGTCCTACGCGGTCCCGCAGGGCGCTCCCCAGGGCGGTGCCGGGGTCGGTGCCGCGCTCCAGAAGTTCAAGGAGACCCCCACCGGGCAGCGCTGGACGCCGCAGAACAGCAAGCTCATCCGCGCCGATCTCGGGATGGGCGGCCAGCCGGTGCTGGCCCGGCAGGGCAGCATGGTGCTCTACCAGGGCAAGGTCGACTTCAGCTACAAGGGCGCCGGATTCGCCGGCCGGATCGTGGGCCACGCCACCGGCCAGGAGATGCAGCTGATGCGCTGCACCGGCAACGGCCAGGTGTTCTTCGCCGAGAACTCCGCCCATCTGCACCCGATCGAGCTCCAGGGCGACGCGATCTGCGTCTCCGCCGAGAGCGTCCTCGCCTTCGACGAGAGCCTCCAGTACGAGGTGCGCCGCATCGAGGGGCACGGCATCCCCGGCGGCGCGCTGTTCACGATGCAGTTCCAGGGCACCGGCACCATCGTCGTCAAGACGCACGGCACACCCGTCGTGCTGCCCGTGACGCCGACGACCTTCGCCGACTGCAACGCGATCGTCGCCTGGTCGGCGGCGTCCCAGGTGATCGTCTCCAGCCAGGTGCGGATGCGCCGCAACGCCTATCCGGGCGACACCGGGGAGAGCGTCAACCTGCAGTTCCGGGGCGCTCCCGGCAACTTCATCGTCGTCCAGCCGTACGAGGTCTGAGGGAGCCCGTCATGAACCAGCCGCTCGCGGGCTACGCCCCCGCACCCGTCACCGCCCGCATGGAGAACCACGGCGACCACATGCTGAAGGTCGCCATGCAGACCGGCAACGACCTCCTCGCGCGCGTGGGGTCGATGGTCGCCTACGAGGGCTTCGTCCAGTACGAGCCCAACCCGCCGGCCGTGCGTCAGATCGCCCGCGACTGGGTGACCGGCGAGGGCGCGCCCCTGATGAAGTGCTCCGGCGACGGCCTGCTCTACCTCGCCGACTACGGTGCGAACGTCGTGGTCATCAACCTCGACGGCGACGGCATCTCCGTCAACGCCACCAACCTGCTCGCCTTCGACGCGCATCTGACGTGGGGCGTGGAGCGGGTCAAGGGGCTCGCGAAGTTCGCCGGTCAGGGACTGTGGAACACCAGGATCTCCGGGCAGGGCTGGGTCGCGCTGACCTCCCGGGGCAAGCCGATCGTCGTCGACTGCGGCGGCGGCGAGGACGAGACGTACGTCGACCCGGACGCGCTGGTCGCCTGGTCCCCGAACCTCAAGGTGAAGGGCAAGCGCAGCTTCAAGGCGCAGTCACTGATCGGCCGGGGCAGCGGCGAGGCCTACCAGATGGCCTTCTCCGGCCAGGGCATCGTCGTCGTCCAGCCCAGCGAGGACAGTACCGACCGCCTCCGGTTCCGGGGCTGAGGGGGAGTCAGGAAAACCATGCAGAGCCCGCTTTTCGCCTTCAACGACTCCCAGGCCCGGGACCGCTACAGCCTGCAGAACAAGCAGATGCTGCGGGTCGTCCTGGAGGGCCACGACGATGTCCTCGCCCGCAAGGGCACCATGGTCGCCTACCAGGGGCTCGTCGAGTTCGACGCCGAGTACCAGGGCCGCGGCCAGGCACGCGCGCGTGCGTACACCGGAGAGGGGCTGGACCTCATGCGCTGCCACGGGCAGGGCACGGTCTACTTCGCCAACCTCGCCCAGCACATCCACGTCCTGGACGTCGAGCAGGACGGCCTGACCGTGGACAGTGGCTACGTCCTCGCCATGGACTCCTCGCTGTACTACGAGGTCGTCGCCGTCGACAGCCTCTACGGCATCTCCGGGTCCGGGAAGTACCA
This sequence comes from Streptomyces sp. NPDC051987, assembly GCF_040680735.1. Taxonomy (NCBI): domain Bacteria; kingdom Bacillati; phylum Actinomycetota; class Actinomycetes; order Kitasatosporales; family Streptomycetaceae; genus Streptomyces; species Streptomyces sp. NPDC051987. The sequence goes on from NZ_JBFAXI010000028.1 coordinate 98,414, forward strand.
GCTCAACATCACCGGGCGCGGCAAGGTCGCCCTGATGACCTCCGGCGCGCCGCTGCTGATGCAGGTCACGCCCGACAAGTACGTGAACTGCGACGCCGACGCGATCGTCGCCTGGTCCACCGGGCTGCGGGTCCAGATGCAGGCCCAGACGCATTCCTCGGGCGTGTGGCGGCGCCGCGGCAGCACCGGGGAGGGCTGGGAGCTGAGTTTCATGGGAAGTGGCTTCGCGTTGGTCCAGCCGAGTGAACTGCTGCCCCCGCAACACGCCCAGATCGGCCAGGGCGTCGCCGCCCAGTTCGGTATGGGCCAGCACGGCGCACGCGGGATGAACCAGGGCAACGTCTGGAGCTGAGGCCACGAAGACCCGCAAAGCAAGGGGCGCCCGCCATGGCGGGCGCCCCTTGCCCCTGCGTCGATGTCCCCGGAATTCCGGTTCAGAGTCGCGCGCGGATCGCTTGCAGCAGCCGTACGATCGAGTCGTCGGCGACCTCCCGCACCTCGTCGTAGGCGAACCAGCGCAGGTCGAGCGACTCGTCGCTGATCGCGTGGACGGCGCCTGGCGGGGCGAGGGCCGCGTACTGGACGTCGAAGTGCCAGTGGCAGGGCGCCGGGATCGGGTGCCGGTCCAGCCGGAGCGGACCGCCCGGCAGCAGCGTGAGACCGGGGATGCCGGACTCCTCGGTCGCCTCCCGCAGCGCCGCCGCCGCCAGGCCGGCGTCGCCCGGCTCGCAGTGACCGCCCATCTGCAGCCACATCCGCAGCTTCCGGTGCAGGGTCAGCAGCACCCGGCCGTGCTCGGGATCGACGACCAGGGCGCTCGCCGTGAGATGGCCCGCGTGACAGGCCTTCCACATGCCGTCCGGGTGCGCCGCGAGGTGGTCCAGGTAGGTCTGGCGCAGGTCCTCCTGGCCCTCGTACCCCTTGAGGACGAGGACCGCGTCGTCGTACAGGCTCACTCGGTGTCGTCGCCCTTGTCCTGCTCGTCCTGGCCCTGGTCCTCCCGCTTGCGCAGGTCGGGCTTCTGCGCGGCCTCGCCGAGCATCTCGTCCAGCTCGGAGAAGTCCAGCTGCTCGCGGTGGACGAAGCCGTCCGGGTCGTCCAGGTCGCTCGCCGTCGGCAGCATGTCCGGGTGGGCCCAGAGAGCGTCCCGGCCGTCGACACCGCGCGCGTCGGTCAGCGAGGCCCACAGCCGGGAGGCGTCGCGCAGGCGGCGCGGGCGCAGCTCCAGGCCGATCAGGGTGGCAAAGGTCTGCTCCGCGGGCCCGCCTGTGGCCCGGCGGCGGCGCAGGGTCTCGCGCAGCGCGTCGGCGGACGACAGGCGCGGTTTCGCGGCCGCGTGGACCACCGCGTCCACCCAGCCCTCGACGAGCGCCAGAGCCGTCTCCAGACGCGCCAGGGCGGCCTTCTGCTCGGGCGTGTCCTCCGGCTGGAACATGCCCTGCTGGAGCGCGTCCTGGAGCTGCTCGGGGTTCTGCGGGTCGAACTGGCCGACCACGTCCTCCAGCTTGGCCGTGTCGACCTTGATGCCGCGCGCGTACCCGTCGACTGCGCCGAACAGGTGGGAGCGCAGCCACGGCACGTGCGCGAACAGCCGCTGGTGGGCCGCCTCGCGCAGCGCCAGGTAGAGCCGCACCTCCTCCTTCGGCACGCCGAGGTCCTTGCCGAACGCCTCGACGTTCGCCGGGAGCAGCGCGGCCTTGCCGGCCGGGCTCAGCGGCAGGCCGATGTCGGTCGAACCGACGACCTCGCCCGCGAGCACACCGACGGCCTGCCCGATCTGGGTGCCGAACATCGCACCGCCCATCGAGCGCATCATGCCGATCAGCGGGCCGGCCATGGCCTGCATCTCCTCCGGCAGGACGTCGCCCATCGCGGCGCCGACCCGCTCGGCCACCGGGTCCACCAGCTCCTGCCAGGCAGGCAGCGTCGCCTCGACCCACTCCGCGCGCGACCAGGCCACGGCCGAACCGGAGCCGGACGGCAGCGACGTCGCGTCGTCCAGCCACAGGTCGGCCAGGCGGACGGCCTCCTGGACCGCGGTGCGCTCGGCGGGGCCGACGCTCGCGTCCTTGACGCCGTCCGAGGTGCCCTGGGAGACCGTCTGGCGGGCGATCTGCTTGGCCATGTCCCAGTTCACCGGGCCGCCCTCGTAGGAGAGCATCTGGCCCAGCTGCTGGAAGGCGGCGCCCAGGTCGGTGGGGTTCAGCGAACCGAACATCGCGGCGAACGGATTGTCGGCGCCCGGGGCGCCGGGGCCGCCGAAGCCGCCGGGCCCGGGTGTGCCGAAGCCGAACGGGTTGGCCGGTCCCTGCCCACCACCGCTCTGCTGGTCCTTCTTCTTGCCCTCGTCGCCGTCTTCCGGCTCCTCCGGCGGAAGGCCGAAACCGAATGGGGTGTCACTCACGGGAATCCTCGGCTGGTAAGGCCACCGGTTCTCTCCGGCGGCGCGGCTGCCCGACAACACCACCCAGCGTAGACACCCCGACCCGATCGGGCCTCGGTGCTTCGCCGACAGTCGGCCTGCGGCAGGATGGATGCCACCTGGTACGTACGCGTCACTCACGCTCGTACTGAAGACAACCGCTGGAGACGCCCGGTGAGTTCCCCAGATCCGCAGGTTCGCGCAGCGCGAAACCCGTCAACCCCTCCCGTGCTGCGCGGGCCCGTCGTCGCCGTGACCGGCGCCGCGACCGGGGTCGGCGCGCTGCTCACCGAGCGGCTGGCCGCCTCCGAGGAGATCAAGCAGGTCATCGCCATCGACGAGCGGCGCGGGGAGTGCGCGGACGCCCGGTGGCACATCCTCGACGTGCGGGATCCGGCCATCGCCGACAAGCTGCGCGGGGCCGACGTGGTGGTGCACCTCGCGCTCGACCTGGATCTGGAGACCGACCCGGCCGCCCGTACGGCCTACAACGTGCGGGGGACGCAGACCGTGCTCACCGCGGCGGCCGCGGCCGGTGTGCACCGCGTGGTGCTGTGCACCTCCGCGATGGTCTACGGCGCGCTGCCGGACAACGAGCTGCCGTTGTCCGAGGACGCGGAGCTGCGGGCGACCGCCGAGGCCACCGGCGTCGGCGACCTGCTGGAGATCGAGCGGCTCGCGCGCCGGGCGCCTCGCGCGCATCCGGGGCTCAATGTCACCGTCGTGCGCCCCGCGGTGCTGGTCGGGGGCACCGACACCGCGCTGACCAGGTATTTCGAGTCACCTCGGCTGCTCGTCGTGGCCGGGTCGCGGCCTGCCTGGCAGTTCTGTCATGTCGAAGACCTGTGCAGTGCGCTGGAGTACGCCGTCCTGGAGAAGGTCGAGGGGGAACTCGCCGTCGGGTGCGACGGGTGGCTGGAGCAGGAGGAGGTCGAGGAGCTCAGCGGGGTGCGGCGGATGGAGCTGCCGTCCGCGGTGGCGCTGGGGGCCGCGGCCCGGCTGCACCGGATCGGTCTGACGCCGTCGCCGGCCGGGGATCTCGCGTACACGATGTATCCGTGGGTGGTGAGTGGGAGCCGGCTGCATGATGCCGGGTGGCGGCCGGGGTGGACGAACGAGGAGGTGCTGGCCGAGTTGCTGGAGGAGGTTTCCGGGCGGCACACGGTGGTGGGGCGGCGGCTGGGGCGGAAGGACGCGACGGCGGCGGGGGCCGCGGGGGCGACGGTGGCGTTGTTGGGGGCGGCGGCTGTGGTGCGGCGGGCGCGGAAGGCTCGGCGGCGGATCTGAGGAGGGGGTCTCGCCCCCGCCGCCCCTACCCGTCCCGCCCTTCCAGGGGGTGGGCCCCCTTCGACCGCCCGGTTCGGGGGCTGCCGCCCCCGGACCCCCGCATCGGCCTGCCGGCCTCGTCCTCAAACGCCGGACG